>JAUVXT010000079.1 GCA_030603465.1 Deltaproteobacteria bacterium | reverse complement strand
GGCTCGTTGCTTTTCTCGAAAAGATTCGTCTGAGATGTCCGGGAGGTGAAAAGGTGCGGTCCAGTCGGGCATAGGTCAATGTACCTCAATTTTCTATATAGGCCCAGCTCGTGAGCGCCACGAGGTGAAGAGATCTCGACCGGACTAAGGGGGTAGTGCGCACTAAACTATGTAAATGAGTATGCTGTGCATTCCCATAGCATCGAGCAGGTCCGGGTCGACCCGCTCGGCCACAATTACCAGTCTCTCTGGTTTGGGTATTTTCGGGTCCCGGATCCAGAGAGTCTGGTAAGTTTGGATCTGGCCGATTGCGCGGAGACCTGGATCTGCAGATACCTCAATGATCAGTACATGGGTTTCTGTTGTGGCGATTGCATCTGCCCTTTTGGACAGATTGAAACGCCACATTCTCTTAAGCGGGTCTTTAGCCTCCGCTTTTGTTAGAACGGGACCACCTAACAGACAGTCGTAATATAGGTCTTGTAGCTGCCATCCCCACTTATCTAAAAACCTATACCAGACAGGGATGTCCGGTTTTAACATATGCGGAGGATCTCCGCGCCAATCTATTTTGTACTTTCGTCCAAGTTCGGTTGGCATTGAGGTAACCTCTTTTCTATAACAGCGATATGTGTCTCAAGACGTGTTAAGCGTTGCTCAACCCTGATGAAAAAAACGAACAATACAGCAAGTATACTAACGAATGAGAAAAACAAAACATGGCCGAAGTTTATCATTTCGATTTCCTCCCATAATAGTAATAAAACCTAAAGGCTTATTTTTACAATTCTGCCCGGAATAGTTTCCATACCAAAATAAGCGTATCCGGATCCGGCATCAATAACAGCGCTGACAATGTAGTTTTCACCTGTGTTGAGTTCTAGGGCATCAACCCTGGTAAGGTCTGATAGTTTAACTTTAACGACTATTCCTGGGGATGTCTCTGTCCCAAAATAAGCAAATCCAGCGTCTACATCAATAACAGCGGCGTATAAATCCTCTTCGCCGTCCTCGAGTGTGAGCGCACCGACTCTGGTGAAGTCTAATAACTTAACTTTAACAATTTTACCCGGACCTGTAACTGTCCCAAAATAAGCATATCCACCGGCCGGGTCTATGACGGCGCTATCTGGATAATCTTCGCCTGAATCGAGCTCCAGGGCATCGACTCTGGTGAAGTCTTCTAACTTAATCTTTACAATTTGACCCGGAACAGTGTCTGTAGCAAAATACGCAAATCCCGCGGCCGGGTCAATAACAGCGCTAAATAAATCATCTTCGCCAACGCCAAGTTCCAGGGCATCAACTCTGGTGAAATCTGACAACCGGATTTTCACAACTATACCTGGACCTGTAACCGTCCCAAAATAAGCAAATCCAGCGTCTACATCAATAACAGCGCTATATAATTCATCTTCGCCGTCCTCGAGGGTTATAACATCAACTCTGGCGAAATCTGACAACCGGACCTTGATAATCATACCTGGAGAGGTAGCTGTCCCAAAATAAGCATATCCACCGGCCGGATCGATAACAGCGCTATGAGGGTAATCTTCATCTCCGATGAACTCCAGGGCATCGTCCCTGGTGAAGTCTGACAACTGGATTTTAACAATTATACCCGGATAGTTCCATGTCCCAAAATAAGCATATCCGGCGGCCGTGTCGATAACAGCGGGTAGTGGATTATCTTCGCCTGTGTTAAGTTTTATGGCATCAACTCTACCGAACTCCGCGGCAGGCGCTGAAGGTTGAACAACATTAACCCGACCAAGCTTAAAAATCTGGGGACCAATGCCGTATGGAGAAGCTCCGGCTCCAGTCTTTCCTCCAAGTCCGGAAGTTGGCTCAGAATACGGAGTCGGTGGAACCGGTGGAATAGGCAGAACTGGTGGCGGAGTCGGTGGAACCCAAGGTACAGGCAGAACTGGTGGCGGAGTCGGTGGAACCCAAGGTACAGGCGGAATTGGTGGCGGAGTCGGTGGCGGAGTCGGTGGAACCGGAGGTACAGGCGGAACTGGTGGCGGAACCGGTGGAATAGGCGGAATTGGACGTGGAAAAAGCAGCATCCTCGCAAGATTATAACTGTGGCCATACTCGTCAATAAGGTCCAAAAGTGCCTTGGCACGCATGGCAAGCAAGATACAAAGCGGGTCAAATGGTGCCCAGAAAAACCTCTGGATCCAGCCGGTATAAAATCCCTGGCGGAGCATCGGATATCCGGCCGATATGTTCCAGAGTGGTCTTATATCACCGTACCATAAGGCACCCTGTAGGGCCTCGTTCTTAATTGATGTGATGATATAATCCTGGGAAACCTGATCGGCAAGGGAAGCGCTTAACTTAAAAATGGTCCATGGGTCAAAAAGATCCTGCTCTAATTTCTGCAAGATTGAGGCGGACATTAAATTTATTACGCGCATACGCCGGATAAAAGGCCGTGGCATAATATCGGCACGTAGAAGATCGATCACTTCGTTCTGCGTCATAGGGGAATATATGCGCTTTGAAGTTCCACCAGGCATTTGAGATCACGCGCCTTTCTGAACTGCTCGTAACAACTCAGCCAATGAGAACGGCTGCATAATCGCTCGAGGTAAAAGTCCAATCTGCACAAATATCGACTGAGCTGTCTCGGTATCTTCCCACCAGGCATAAGCAGTCAGGGTGTTGTTGTCGCTTTTCAGCTCGTAAAAGTCCCGGAACGAAACAATGGTCGCGTCTCCGCGGATTGTCCCGTTTCGGTTCGACGGCCATAACTGAAAATTAGCATCGAACACCTGAACACGGATATTATGATCGCAATCGTCCGGGAATAGGATGTCAACCTGATGTATAATCCCGGCGGACAGATCCATATCCACCTCTTTCTTGTTGGTCTCAATATTTCCGGCTGCCACCGCTAATTCGTATGAATAAAACATGTTAAATGCCTCCTTAAAGACTGCTTATCATAATGCCCATATCTGGCCGTCGGGTGCTGTTCCCGCAATAATTCTACCGTCTATGGAATCATATGTGAGTGCTTTCACGTGCGCTTGGGGCGGAGAGAATAAACTCAAGTCTTTTCTCTTGGTCCAAGCATAACCACCGTCCAACGATATCCAGATTTGAGCATTTGGATATGTGCCAAGTATAGAAATTTGTAAAATAGAATCGTACGCGAATCCACGGACTCGAGTTTGAGATGGATCCTCGTTGCTCAGGTCCTTCCTGAGCGTCCAGACTCCGCCTATACCTGCTGATGTCCATATCTGACCGTCGGGATATGTTCCCGCGATAAGAGTATTGAATGCGTAATTATGTGAAAGCGCGTAAATTCGGGTTTGATTGGGAGACGCGGTGCTCAAGTCCTGCTCGAGCGCCCAGGTGTCGCCGCCATCTTCTGAATCCCATAACTGGCCGTCGGGATATGTTCCCGCGATAGTCCTGTCATTTCGGGGGTTGTACACGAGCGCGTACACTTGCGATTGAGCGGGTGTTTCATCACTTAAATCCTTCTTGAGGATCCACGTCTCGCCGCCGTCTCCAGATGTCCATATTTGAGCATTAGGGAATGTTCCCGCAATGATTTTGTCGTTAACGGAATCATAAGCGAGTGAAAACACGTAAGTTTGTGATGGTGTTTCATCACTTAAATCCTTCTTGAGACTCCACGTCTCGCCGCCGTCGGGAGATAACCATATTTGACCATGTTGGGCGGTTCCTGCTAAAATATTATTTCTCAAGGAATCGAAACAAAGAGCATACACATACATTTCAAGGGGCGTTTCAAGGCTTAGGTCCTTTTTCATTACCCATTTATCGCCGGAGTCTATTGATACCCATAACTGAGCGTCCGGGGCGGTTCCCGCTATAATCCTACCTCGGGAAGGATCGAAAAGCATAGACAGGATGTCCGTCACGGCGGGGACGTTGTTCCATAGCTCCCACATAAATTCCCATATTGGTCGTTTTATTCTACGTTGGGGATCTGCGAGCTCTCCACTTAGGCCGTCAACATTGATTTCGTCGCTGCCATCATTTTCGTGGCTCGCTTTATGAGCACTTGGTGTCCGGGGATCCCCGGAATCATCAAGGGTCGCGTCGCTGATTTTCGTGTTAAGGTGTGCCAATGTATCGGCGTTATGCTCATCGCCTGCTAAGTCATGATCTTTCGGTGGTTGTGCGTCCGCCAACTGTCCACTAAGGCCGTCAACATTGATTTCATCGCTTCCGCCGTCCTGGTGTGATGTTTTATGAGCAAGCGGCGTTGCAACTTCTGCATAATCTTCTGTTTCTGTCATGGCTTATGGTACCCTTTCACTAAACTCTGATAAGTAGCTAGATCATCAATTTCCTTATTCCGTTTCGATCGCGGTGACAAGTAAAAACACACCGTCAAAGCATGTGGATAAGTAGTGGAATTATTCCATGTCACGCAATCGACCACAAACGGCTCTTCGGTTAGGTTGATATTAAGGTGGAACGGAGCGACACAGTCATGCAGCCTGTAGCTCTCGCCTGTGTTGAAAGGCACTATCTGATGAACTCCAATTCTCGCAATAAAATGTAGAAGTCCGGCCGGTCCGGTCGGGAAGTACAAGAAGCCGCCTGTTAAGCGGCCCCTTGTAAGTTTGAGGTGGGTTATAAGAGGGGCATCTTCAGAGTACTTCGTCTCGGTAGATATGTATTTGATGAAGTCCATCCATAATTATCCGATGGTTTTCCTCCAGTCTTCGAGGTCCATTAAACAGCCGACTACGTGAAGCTCGATGGTGTCGTTTTCAGCGGCGCTTGGGAAGTAGGCAAAAATCTGGTCCCCTTCTCCTATAAAAAAATCACGTCGTGCAGACATTCCTTCGGCTGCGGCCGCCGGACCACGTGCCCTGACAATAATATCTTTTCCGCCGTTCCTGATACCTAACCAAATTAATTCAAGTGCCTCTCTTTCAGGGGCATGCGCGAAACAAGTATGTACGTGCAGGATCTGTCCGGGGGACACACGGTCCGAAAATATATACTTGGAGGGATCCGCGCCAAGCTTCTCGCTCCAAGACTCACAATATAATCTTCTCATCGGACCTCTTAATATCTTCTAAGCTGTTGTAAGAAGATCTGGACCGTGTCAGCGGTGGTCCTGCTTGACTTAGATAGGATGTCAAGCCTTAAGCTGCCAAGCTTTGTAACATCGTACCAGTCAACCGGATCATCCTGGAGACCAAAGGGAATTTCCATCGCACCATGAGGCGCGTACCCTTCAATCGTTATAACCAGGTTTGTGAGGGTGTCTTCTCCGTAGGTGACAATTTTTCCGCCGTCGCCGCTATGTAACGTAATTGTGTAAGGGTTGTTTGACACCTCCCAGGACGTAGCCACAGCTTTGATGTTATGGCAAGGCGTGCAGTAGAAACCTGCTCCGGAAGCGCCCGCTGCGATTATAAGGCTTTCGCGATATATCGGACACCAGCCCACGATAAAGCGTAAAAGCTCATTTACCGTGAGGTTGAAGGGAATTTTCCGGTCGTTGTCCTCTGACAGTTTGAGCGTGTCGAGTAGAGCGGTCATCTCAACGCCTTCAGTCTGTGCCGCTATGAACATCTTCCGGTATGCATAGTCTGTGGGGAGATCAATATATTCATGGGCCGCACTTGCAAGGCCGTAGTTATTGATTTCCTTATGCATCAGGAACCCTTCAGGTGTGATGGCCTTTTCGTCGAAAATATGAGCGACAACAGTTAGGAATCCGGCGACTGACTGCACTCCACCAGCGCCCATGTCGATTGTGATCTTGAGTTGAGGGTTAATGAATTTTCTGGGGTCGAATGCGAAAAGTGGGTCATTTAAGAACCGCCCAAAGTTCATATTGAAAACCATTTCCGCGTTATGGCCGGTTAAGTACTTGCTTTGATTTGCGGGTTCTTTCCTGTTGTGGTAAAAATCGACGGCCTGTGCCTCCTGCCCGGACAGTGAAAATAAAACATCACTACCGTCCACCAGTTCGATCTTGGTGACACAGCGTGCCGCGTGGTGATCTGCGGCTCCAGCTCCGACAGCGGTACTTTCATAACAGATTTCGAACTTTGATACCGGATCGGCAAGGTTCAAGTCGATAACTTTTGTCTTATCTGCGGCAACTGCTTCCCTCGCTAAAATAGTTGCTAATCTATAGTTCATGAGTTTAAACCTCCTTCTTTTTGATTGCGTTCCCAATAGACTTCAGAAGATTATAAATAACCTGAAAAACCGAATTACTTTTTATGCCTGGGATTAAAGCTAGGGCCTCAGAAACAGCCGCGACCGCCGCAATAATCACAAGCAGTGTGTTTATATCCATAAATTAACCTCCGTTAGCCGCCGACTTTCTCAGCTACCAGGGCGTCAACAACTCGCTTGACTCTCTCGAGGTTCCGGGGATCCCTTTTCGGGAACCTTGGACCAAGATCGACCCGCTCGATAGCGGCATGGTACCGTGCAAAACCCTTCTCGTAATCCGGCCCCGCGATGTAAACACCTTCTGAAAAACGTCCCGGACCTTTTGTGAGTGACTTTTCTTGCCACTTCTTGGACCCTGCCTCTGCCACACCCTTGGCGAACAGGTCTTTTGCGGCGGCCGCGTCAACACCAGCCTTCCAGTTGTCCTTTCCGGCTAATGTTTCCTCTTCCCAGTCCCTCTTGGGATTTTGGATTCCTATCTTGTAGTCTTCCGTCCGTCCGGGAGTTACCCTCGTCCATTTATCCCTAATCGCACTTAACTTTTTAATCTCTGCCATGTCTTTTCCCTCCTGATTGTTTGTAAAAATTGTTGAGCTGAGTAACCGGAAAGCGGCCCCGCGAAAAGGTTACTCAGCTCGCTTGTAGGTGTGAAACTATCAAGTAAAAAATTTATAATACAAAAAAAGTATTATGTAAACTAAAACTATAATATTTGATATTGTCTCCAAAAGGGAGTATTGGGTATAGGGTCAATTATAATTATAAATCAAGGGGGTCTATTATGAAACTGTCAAGAAAAGCAGCGCCCATCTTAAGGGTATTACACAGGTTAAATGAATATCACTGTAAAAGATACAGTTTTGCTGCTCAAGAAACAATACTAAAACACCTAAAGGAGCTTTGTTTTCATACCATTTGCCGCCGGCAGTTGAATTATGATCTAAAAGCATTGGAGCTCCATGGCCTTATAAGGCGGATTCGGCGGCATCACAGGGAAGCTAAACGAGGAATGGTGTTTCGATCAAGCCTGTATAAAATAACAAGGCTCGGGTATCGTCAAATGGTCGGGTTTGGTGTGATAACTTTTGGGTGGTTTAAGGGGCTTATGAATAGTGATCAACAGAAGATTATAAAAAAGAAAGAGCCGTGTGCAATTTTTAAGGGTACACACGACTCTCAATATAAAAACAAGGACTTAACTCCCCTATTTTGTGATTCAGGGTAGCTCACCTCTGGCTTGTAAATTCGAGTCAACAATATCCAACGCCTCTTTATAACGCCTGTTTATAAAATATAAATTATGTTTCTGGATTTCTGTGGTCACATATTTAACCTGGTGGGACATTTCAGTAAAAGTATCTAATAGCCATTTTCGGAGCTCTGGATCTTCAAGAGCATATTTAGCCAAAACCTTCGGATCTATTAAGTCTCCTACCGAAATCACGCCGTCTGCATAGTCGCTAATTAATTTATTCATAATACCTCCCTTAAAATATTGATAGTTGTCTCAAGGTGATTTTCCAGCCGTCTCCAGGGATATATAATATATCATACCCTTGTGGCCCGTGTGTTCCAAGCTTCTCATTGCATAGACAACCTTCAATTCCACAAAGCTGCTCACGCGCTCGCTTAGATTGTTTATAAGTTAAAGGTTCATTAGGATGGACCATCAAAACAACTGACGTATTATGTCTATCGTTAGTTAAAATTATTCTTCGTTTTTTCTTAAACCAGTGTTCATCAAGAATTTTACTCATAAATTCACCTCTTTTTTAGTCCGAGACCAACTAAATACAACACAACCAACACAATCAAACAATGTATCCACAACTTAGTCACAAGCTGCCAAGCTACCAATATCATAGACATCTTCGACTCCTCTCATCTAAATTTATAATTATTTATCAACTTACTTTATATAAATTAACTTGTCAAGTAAAAAGATTAAATGTCCTATATTTCAAATACGATTTTTGTTATTCATTTCCTTCAAAGGGATGTTTTGATGTGATTATTGTGAGGGAAAATAAGCGGATGTTATCGTCATCACCGTATTTTATTTTGGATAAGGTGATGCGGCAGAGCCGCTTCCTTCTCTGTTTTAGAAGTAATTGACTCCCAAAGGGAAAGTATTGTGCAAAACATTGCACACGGCTATTAAGATCACGCTGGTGCCGCCCTTGCCTGATCGTGGCGAGAGCGGGGACAGTGTGTGCCATCGCTCTGAGAGGTGAGCGAGTTTGAGACGGCAGTGTGTCGACAAGGCGTCCCATCTTGAAGAGCGATTCATTTAGATCGGTTAAGGCGGATTTTAAGAATGGGCACCCTGAGCTGCCCGTCGGAAAAATCCGCTAAGGTGAAAAAAAACTATTGATAATACGCAAAACCCATATTATGGGTATTTCATGGAATCGAGAATAATGAAGCTGCAAAAATCCAAAGGACAAATAACTGTAACAATTCCAAAGGAATTTGTAATAAAAGCGGGGTATGACAGGGTTGACTACGTGAAGGTTAATCTAAAACAAAAAGGTGCACTAATAATAAGAAAGGTAGAAATGAATGGAAACAAAACGAGAGACATTCAAGAAGGTCGATGTAAAATTAATTGACAGACCAACCGAAGTGGCTCGGTTGGAAATTGATCCGGTTGAGATCCAGGAGCTGGCGAACTCAATATCAGTGCAAGGGTTGCTGCAGCCGATAGTGATCAACAAAACCGGCAACCGGTTCGAAGTTGTGGCCGGTGATAGGCGTCTCATGGCTGTAAAACAATTAGGCCACCCGAAAATAATGGCCCGTGTGGTAGAGCTGAAGGGGAAAGATGTCGCACTTGCAAGGGCAACTGAAAATATTCAACGCAAAAACCTAACTCCGCTTGAAGAGGCCCTGCAATATCAAGGAATGTTCAAAAAACTCAAACTCTCGCTTGAAGATATCGGGAAAAAGATCGGCAAGAGTCCCGGCATAGTGAAAAGGCGAATGGATGTCCTTCGTATGCCGGGGTCGTTTCAAAATGCCTTGCATACGAAAAAAATAGGGCTTGGCGTCGCTGAGGAACTCTGGTCATGTTCTAATGCAGGCCATAGAGAATACCTCCTGGAGATGGCTATTGAGCATGGGGTAACAACAAATGTAGCTAGAATGTGGGTGTTGGATTTTAATAAACGACAAAGGGCTGCGCTTGGTGGTGCCGGTGAGGGCAGGGGCCTTGACTCTGTAATGGAACATGATCCGATTTATCGATCATGTGATCTCTGTAAAGATCCCGTGGATCTATCAAAAGTTAAAGAGCTTAGAATGTGTGGAACGTGCTTTGATGCAATAACAGAAATTGTTCGAGGCGGAGGAAAATAAAGGTCGTGAGGTGTAAGATCTGTAAGAAAAATAAAGGGGTGGTTCGTGATAGATATAATCTGACAGATCGTAGGAAATCGATATGCCGGACATGTCATGGCCAGCAATTAGAAAGGGATCTTAAGTTTGCGGTTATGGAGCACAATAAAACTAAAAGGCTTTATCCATAAAGGGGTAAAATGTTAATCAAAGCGGGGGTTGATATTTCGCGTCTGCACCGTGAAATAAGGCGGACCTTAAATGTAGTGGATATATTCTTAAGAAGCTTCAATAGAGAATTGACAATTACGAGCACGTATGAAGGAAATCACATGCCGGGCTCGTTACACTATTCAAATGATGCGTATGATATAGAAAACCCGCACACTATTTTCCAGTCGGATATTAAAGATCTAAAAAAGAAGCTCCCAAAGGAAGTTGATGTAGTTTGGAGGCCTGATCATATTCATATCGAATGGGACCCTAAGAAATGAAAACATATACGTCGTTAAAAGTAATAGGAATAATTCTTTTGATTATATTATGGCGCGTATTGTTGTGGGCTCTTGGGTTGAATTTTAATTAACCTTTAAAAGAAAGGAGTTTCAGAGATGCCGGAAATAAATGTAGCAATGGAAGTTGAAAGGGTAATGAACCTGGTCCGCGGGTTTGGGTGGGAAAAGATCAAAGAAGAGCGGGTAGGTGAAAATATCGATATTACAATCTCTAAGCCCGTTGGTTATGATATAATTCAGCCTAAAAAAGAAGAAGCGTAGCGTTTCCTTCATGGCGCTTGTTTTGTATAAGCGCCATGCCGAGACCAGGACACGAAAGAGGACAGGCGTCTTGCGATCAGTGCGATAGCGCTGAATATCCTTGCCGACCATGTGATTCTTAGGGGGTTTCTAAGTATCACATAGGGGCGGGGGAAGGATATAGC
>JAUVXT010000051.1 GCA_030603465.1 Deltaproteobacteria bacterium | reverse complement strand
TTTCCTGAAGGCCTTCGACTACGGCATACCGCCTCATGGCGGTATTGCCCTCGGGATGGATCGTGTCGTATCCATGATCCTCGACACACCATCCATCAGGGAGGTGATCGCCTTCCCTAAAAACAGGAGCGCCTTCTGCCCGATGACGGAGGCGCCTTCGCCGGTGGCTAATAAGCAATTGGCTGAATTGGGGCTGGCAACTCCAGGGACCGGGAAATGGGTCAACGGGAAAAAGGTAATGTCCCCTTCTCCCAAACCCATAAAGAAAAAATAGGGTTCTTTTGGTTATTTAAAAGTATAAACTCCTTTTAAATACGAAAGAACCAAAAATAGCAGGATATTTATCACATGAAGGCAATGCTTGCGTTGGAAGACGGCAGGATATTTGAAGGCATCTCATTCGGTTCGCCGGGGGAGCGCTCTGGTGAAGTGGTATTCAACACAGGGATGACAGGTTATCAGGAGGTGCTGACGGACCCCTCCTACAAAGGCCAGATCGTCACCATGACCTATCCCCTCATAGGCAACTACGGAATAAATGATGAGGACGCGGAATCACGTTCCCTGTGGCTTGATGGTTTTGTGGTAAATGAATTGTGCGCCAAACCCAGCAACTGGAGATCTGAAAAGACAGTCGATGCATATCTGAAGGAGCACAACATCACAGGAATAGAGGGGATAGATACACGCGCCCTGACCAGGCATATACGGGATAAAGGCGCCATGAGGGGTATTATATCAACAGAAGATTACGACATAGATTCTCTCGTTTCAAAGGCAAGAAAAGCGCAGGATCTGGTGGGGAGAGATCTGACCCGGGCCGTCACCTGTAAAAGGCCTTATGATTTTGCCGAAGAAGGTGGTTTCCAGGTTGTTGCAATGGACTTCGGTGTAAAATATAGTATCCTCCGTCAACTCAAGGAAGTGGGTTGCAGCGTAAAGGTCGTACCGGCCCGCACCACTGCGGATGAGATTCGCGCCCTTAATCCCGATGGCATCCTCCTTTCCAATGGTCCCGGTGATCCCGCTCCCGTCAGCTATGCCATAGATACGATCCGCGCATTACTGTCGGCAGGCACGGTACCCATATTTGGCATATGCCTGGGACACCAGCTTTTGGGAATTGCCCTTGGGGGGACGACATACAAGCTAAAGTTCGGACATCGTGGATCGAACCACCCCGTAAAGGATATTCGAACGGGAAAGATTCACATAACCGTTCAGAACCACGGCTTTTGCGTCGACATGAATACGCTCGATAGCAATGCGATAGAGATCACTCACATAAATCTGAATGACCAGACATTGGAGGGAATGAGGCACAGGAAGATGCCCGTTTTTTCCGTACAGTTCCATCCGGAGGCTGGGCCGGGACCGCATGACGCGCGGTATCTGTTCGGCCATTTTATAGAGATGATGGAAAAAAGGAAAAATAATGAGTAATACTAAAAACACAACAGAGGAAAACCTTTTTACATGAGAGAAACAGTCGCAGTTTTTGATTTTGGTTCACAATATGCCCAGCTGATCGCCCGGCGAATACGGGAACTTGGTGTGTACTGTGAAATCGTAAGGCATGATATATCTTCCGCCAAGCTGGCGGCGCTTAAACCCGTCGCCATAGTACTGTCGGGAGGCCCCTCATCGGTTCTTGAAGATGGTCCCCCCGCAATGGATGCAGGCATTATCACACTCGATATACCTATACTCGGCATTTGTTACGGAATGCAGCTCCTCGCAAAGATGCAAAAGGGGTCCGTCGAAAAGGGAACGCAGGGAGAATACGGCCCCGCGCAGATTGAAATCCTGAAGGGAGGCGGCATCTTTAGTGAAATGGGATCCCATCTCGATGTCTGGATGAGTCACGGAGATCACGTCACCGAACCACCGGAAGGATTCGAGGTCCTGGCCTGCACCACGTCCTGTTCCGTTGCCGCCATGGGTGACCCGAGAAGAAAGATATACGGTGTCCAGTTTCACCCGGAGGTGGCGCACACCCCGAGAGGAATGGAATTATTGCGTAATTTTCTCTACAGTATCGCCCGTTGCCGGGGCGGCTGGACGATGGAAAAATTCATAGAAGAATCTGTGGCATCTATCAGGGAAAGGGTAAAGGAATCGCGCGTCATCTGCGCCCTGTCGGGGGGTATCGACTCGGCTGTCGTGGCGGCGCTGCTCGACCGTGCCGTGGGCAAACAGATGAAGGCCGTATTTGTGGACAACGGCCTCCTCCGCGCCAATGAGGTGGAGGAGATTCGTTCCATATTCAGCGAAGATTATCCCATGGATGTCACCATCGCAGATGCGCGTACCCGCTTCCTGGATGCGCTGGAAGGTGTCATTGACCCCGAAAAAAAGAGGAAGGCCATAGGGGAGACATTCATCGATGTGTTCCGCGATGAAACGGCGCATATAGAAAAGGCGGAATTTCTCGCCCAGGGCACACTCTATCCTGATGTCATAGAGAGCCGGTCGGCGCACGGCGGGCCATCGGCCATGATAAAGAGTCATCATAACGTGGGTGGACTCCCGGAAGATCTCGATTTTAAACTCCTCGAACCGCTGCGCGAACTCTTCAAGGATGAAGTGAGACGTCTGGGAAGGGAACTGGGACTGCCGGAAAGGCTCCTGTCACGACAGCCCTTCCCCGGCCCCGGTCTCGCCGTACGCATCATAGGCGAGATAACAGAAGAAAACCTGGCCACCCTGCGCCACGCCGACATGATTGTGCGGGAAGAAATGGAAAACTACGAAAGATACGAAGACATATGGCAATCCTTCGCCGTCCTCCTCCCAGTAAAGAGTGTCGGTGTCATGGGAGACGAGAGGACCTATGCAAAGGTAGTAGCGCTCAGGGTCGTCTCCAGCATGGACGGCATGACGGCGGACTGGGTAAAACTCCCCCACGAACTCCTGGGGCGCATATCTTCAAGAATTATAAACGAAGTAAAGGGCGTAAACAGGGTTTGCTACGACATCAGCTCAAAACCGCCCGGAACAATTGAATGGGAATAAAGGAAATCAATGCCCGGGCGTAAAGACCTAAAAAAGATACTTATTATCGGCTCCGGTCCTATAATAATAGGCCAGGCCTGCGAATTTGACTATTCAGGTACCCAGGCCTGCAAGGCCCTCATCGAAGAGGGATACGAGGTAGTCCTTTTAAATTCAAACCCCGCGACCATAATGACCGATCCCGACATGGCCCATCGCACCTACATAGAACCGATAACGGCGGATATTATAGAAAAGATTGTGGCAAAAGAGAGACCCGACGCGGTGCTTGCCACAATAGGCGGACAGACGGCCCTCAATACGGCCGTGGAAGCGGCAGAACGAGGCATCTTCGATACCTTCGGCGTCGAGATGATCGGTGCGGACCTTGCCGCCATAAAGAAGGCTGAAGACAGGGATAAGTTTAAAAAAGCGATGGCGGAAATCGGTCTGGGAGTGCCGCGAAGCTCCGTTGCCGGCACCATGGAAGAGGCATGGGACATTGCCCGGGATATCGGATTCCCCCTCGTTATCCGCCCGAGCTTCACCCTTGGGGGAACAGGCGGAGCGCTGGCCTACAATGTGGAAGAGTTCAAAGACTATGCCAAACATGGCATGGAACAGAGCATGGTGGGCGAGATACTGATAGAAGAGTCCGTTCTCGGATGGAAAGAATACGAACTGGAGGTCATGAGAGATCTCAGTGACAATGTGGTGATCATCTGTTCCATAGAGAATTTCGATCCCATGGGAGTGCATACGGGAGATTCCATTACAGTGGCCCCCGCGCAGACCCTGACGGACAGGGAGTATCAGTACCTCCGGAATGCATCCATAACGGTCATACGCAAAATCGGCGTGGCAACGGGAGGTTCGAACATCCAGTTTGCCGTACATCCCGAAACGGGACGGGTGGTTGTCATAGAGATGAATCCCCGTGTATCCAGATCTTCCGCCCTGGCATCGAAGGCTACAGGGTTTCCCATTGCGAAGATCGCCGCAAAACTGGCCGTCGGCTACAGCCTCGATGAGATTCCCAACGACATCACAAAAAAGACGCCGGCATCCTTCGAACCCACGATAGACTACTGCGTTGTAAAGATACCCCGTTTCGCCTTTGAGAAGTTTCCGGGAGTTGACAACACCCTCGGCATATCGATGAAATCGGTGGGCGAAACAATGGCGATAGGGCGCAACTTCAAGGAGGCCCTCCAGAAGGGACTGAGGGGGCTGGAGATAGGTCTTGCCGGACTGGAGAGCGAAATCGAAAATCTGGACGAAAAAGAAATGATGGCAAGGCTTGTCCGGCCGACACCGGAACGTCTCTTATACGTCCATCACGCCATAAAAATGGGCATGTCAATCAAAAAGATTGCAGCTATTTCTCATATCGATCCATGGTTTCTCCGAAACCTCAGGGAAATCGTCGATATGGAAGGAATACTCAAGGCATATCCGGAGGGTAAAGACATCCCTCGCGATGTCATCAAACGATCGAAACAGTTCGGTTTTTCCGACCGCCAGATCGGCAACATTACGGGTATGGCCGAGTTGGAGGTGAGAAACCTGCGGGAGAAGAAGGGCATTACACCGGTATATAAACTGGTCGATACCTGCGCCGCCGAATTCGAGGCCCACACCCCTTACTACTATTCCACCTATGATGAAGAGGATGAAAGCCGCAGCAAAGATACGAAAAAGGTGATGATTATCGGAGGGGGTCCCAACAGAATCGGGCAGGGCATAGAGTTTGATTACTGTTGCGTTCACGCATCGATGGCCCTGCGAGAGGCGGGATACGAAACTATCATGGTGAACTCCAATCCCGAGACAGTATCGACGGACTACGATATTTCCGACAGGCTCTACTTTGAACCGCTCACGCTGGAGGATGTCCTCAATGTCGCCAGAAATGAGAAACCCGAAGGTGTTATTGTTCAACTGGGAGGTCAGACACCGCTGAATTTGGCCCTCCCCCTTCAAGAGATGGGAGTAAACATCCTCGGAACATCTCCCGCGGCGATCGACCGCGCGGAAGACAGGAAACTCTTCAAGGAGATGGCAGACAAAATCGGTATAAAACAGCCGGAAAATGATACGGCACGCTCTCTGGAAGAAGCGGAAAAGATTGCCGAAAGGATCGGTTATCCCGTGCTCATCCGACCCTCTTACGTCCTGGGTGGAAGGGCGATGGTGGTGGTATGGGACAAATCAGATCTTGAGGGTTTCGTAAAAGAGGCCTTTATGGCTTCACCGGATCACCCTATCCTCATCGACAGATTCCTCGAAGACGCCATAGAGGTGGACGTGGATGCCATCTCTGACGGGCAGGATGTAATAATCGGTGGTGTCATGGAACATATCGAGCATGCAGGCATTCATTCAGGAGACAGCGCAATGGTAATTCCGCCCTATTCCCTGAAGACAGATATGCTTTCCGAGATAAAGGATAAGACGAAACGCATGGCGCTGGAACTGGAAGTGAGAGGACTTCTCAATATACAGTTTGCGGTCAAGGATAATGAGCTCTTTGTCCTGGAGGTAAATCCGCGCGCATCGAGAACTGTTCCCTTCATTTCAAAGGCTACCGGTATGCCGCTGGCAAAGATAGCGACAAAGGTCATGATCGGCCGGTCTTTGAAGGAGCAGGGCATAACAACCGATCCAGAACCCAGATATTTTGCTGTAAAGGAATCGGTCCTCCCCTTTACAAGATTTCTCGGTTCCGACACCCTCCTGGGACCGGAGATGAAATCAACGGGAGAGGTAATGGGAATCGATCCCATCCTGGAAATAGCCTTTGCGAAAAGCCAGATAGCGGCAGGTCAACCGATACCGAAAGCGGGCAAGGTATTCATAAGTGTCAAAGATTATGATAAAGAAGAGATAGTCGGTATAGGAAAAGCTTTCGCCGATCTTGGGTTTGAAATATTGTCGACTCCGGGGACAGCCAGGAAATTGATGAACCATGGAATTAAAGTAACAGAGCTTATGAAACTTGACGAAGGCCGACCGAATCTTATGGACTATATAAAGAACAACGATATTGACCTTCTCATCAATACCCCCAGCGGACCCAAACCGAGAAGAGACGAGATAAAGATTCGAAGCAAGGCAATCTTCCAAAAGTTACCTATATGCTCTACAATTTCCGCTGCCGAGGCAACGGTCAACGCGATAAGGACACTCAACAAGCAACCAATGGATGTAAGGCCGCTTCAAGATATTTATTAATCATCTGTCTTCTGAAACACCGACAGGCTGATCCCTGTCCGCCTGATATAGTGCATTAAATCCGATTATTCGATCATGAGATGAAGGGTGGGCGCGCATGACAAAAAACAGAAAAACAAAGGAATTGACTTCCCTCAGGAAAGCCGGCCAGTCAGAGGAAAAAGAGGGTCTGAAAAAGGAACGCCAGGTGGGTTCACGCTCCGTAAGCACCGGTCTCAACTCTCTCGACAAAGTCATCGGGAGTCTGCAAATCGGAGATAACGTGGTGTGGCAGGTTGATAGCCTCGAAGATTACGGATATTTTGTTCAACTTTTTGTCAAAAGGGCTCTGAAAGAAAAGAAGCGGGTTGTCTATATGCAGTTCTTGGGTGATCACGAACCGATCATAAAACCCCATAATAATATCACCACATATTCCCTGGATCCGACAAGCGGATTTGAATCCTTTTCAACGGAAGTCCACAATATAATCACAAAAGAGGGGACGCACGTCTATTACATATTTGACAGTCTTTCAAACCTTCTTTCATCGTGGGCGACCGATCTCATGATCGGAAACTTTTTTACAATCACATGTCCCTACCTTTTTGAATTAGACACGTTGGCACACTTTGCAATAATACGGGAGAGGCACTCCTTCCAGACAGTGGCACGCATCAGGGATACAACCCAGGTACTCATAGATGTTTACAATGTCGATGGCAATATATATGTCCATCCCATCAAACTGTGGAAAAGATATTCACCGACAATGTTTCTCCCTCACAAAAAAGAGGGTGAAAATTGTATCCCCCTTATAGACAGTGTCGACGCAGCCAGTTTGTACTCCAGCATTTCCCATAGAAAAGCGGAACGCACCGAAAGGCGGCTCGACTACTGGGATCGACTCTTTCTGGAAGCGGAAGAGCTGCTGGGAAAACCCTGGGAAACGTCGAAACAAGAGGAAATGATCGCCAGGATATGCAGAATAATGATCACCAGGGCCCCGAGGATGTCGATCCTGGTGAGGGAAAATTTTTCTCTCGAAGATCTGCTCGAAATACGAAAAAGGCTGCTCGGCACCGGCTTTATCGGTGGAAAGACGCTGGGGATGCTCCTTGCCCGAAAGATCCTGGAACTGGATAAAAGAATCACATGGGATAAGTATCTGGAGCCTCATGATTCTTTTTATGTCGGATCGGACGTCTTCTATACCTACCTGGTACAGAACGGATGGTGGCGACTCAGGATGCAGCAAAAGACGAAAGAGGGATACTTTAAAGCAGCAGGCATACTGAAAGAGAAGATGCTGCATGGAACCTTTCCCGATGAAATCAAAGAGCAGTTCATGAGGACGCTGGAATATTTCGGTCAGTCTCCCATTATTGTCCGCTCCAGCAGCCTTCTGGAAGATTCCTTTGGTAACGCCTTTGCGGGAAAGTATGAGAGCGTCTTTTGTGTAAATCAGGGCAGTCCGGAGGAACGGTACGACCGGTTTGAAGAAGCGGTACGCACAATATATGCCAGCACTATGAATGAAAATGCACTCTCCTACCGTCTGCAGAGGGAGATGGAAGATGTCGACGAACAGATGGCGCTCCTGATTCAACGCACCTCCGGTTCATACCACAGTCATTACTACTTTCCCGACCTGGCCGGAGTCGGAACATCCTACAACACCTTCGTCTGGAAGAAGGAGATGAATCCGAAAGCGGGTATGCTCCGATTGGTATTCGGCCTGGGGACAAGGGCGGTAAACAGGGTGGAGGGAGATTATCCGAGGATAGCCGCACTGGATGCGCCCCTTCTAAGACCCCACGCGGGCATGGAGGATACGAGAAAATATTCACAGCATGATGTCGATGTGCTCGATCTGGAAGATAATACTTTAAAGACCGCCTCCTTACTTGATCTCATGGGTGAAGGGCTCGATATCGACATGGACAGAATCGGGGTCAGGGATCACGAGACAAACAGGCATCTGCGGAAACTGGGGATAAAAAATCAGGAGGCATGGGTAATTACCTTCGACAACTTCCTTTCCAATACCCCTTTTGCGAACACGATGGGGAAAATGCTGAAAAAACTGGAGACCATATACGAATATCCCGTCGATATCGAATTTACAGTCAATTTTACAGATGACAACGAATTCAAGATCAATCTGGTACAATGCAGGCCCCTCCAGACAATCGGCCTGGAAAAGAGAGCGGAACTTCCCGAAAAGGTTGAAAGGCAGAGGATGCTTTTCGAATCGGAAGGAAACTTCTTCGGCGGAAGTATTTCCCGGTCCATAGGCCGGATTATCTATGTAAAACCTGAAGAATACATAAAACTGACCATTTCGGAGAAATATGATATCGCCCGCCTGGTGGGGAGGTTGAACCGCCTCATCACCAACAGGGAGAAACTCCCCGTTATGCTGCTGGGGCCGGGGAGATGGGGGTCCACCACACCCGCCCTGGGAGTGCCGGTCAATTTTTCAGAGATCAACAATATTACTGTGCTCGGGGAAATTGCCCACACAGAGGGCAATCTGATGCCGGAACTCTCATACGGCACACACTTCTTCCAGGATCTCGTGGAGACAGAAATATTTTATGTCGCTATTTTCCCTGAAAATAAAGGCGTTTATTTTAACACCGGATGGTTGGAAAAAGCGCCGAATCTGCTGGAAGATATTATCCCTGACGGCAGTAAATATGGCGCAGTGATAAAGGTATGTGATGTCGAAGGAAAGGACCTGAAGATAGTAGCAGATATCGTGCATCAGAAGATAATGTGTTTCTATGAATAATATCTTGCTACTACTTTGACAGTGTCGTAAAAAGTCTCCTTAGCTTGTCATTTCATGGGCGATGGGCTTTGCGATGTACGAGTTTATTGTCATCATGAAATACTCGGCAGGAGGTTCCACTCCCTCCATAGTCGTTGCCGGGCTGCTCTATTATATACGGACATCATGGAAAACTGGCGGTAAATAAAATGTCAAAGATGGAAATCGGCAAGATTCACATGGAAACTCTTGCGAAATTGCTGGAAAAATATACGCGTCAAAACAACCGCGTCGTAGTTGGGTCCGGGATAGGCGAGGATGCCGCGGTGATCGCAATGAAGGACCGCTACCTTATAGCGAAGACAGACCCTATAACCGGCGCTACCGATGAGATCGGCTATTATGTGGTGATCATCAACGCCAATGATATTGCGTCTATGGGTGGCACCCCTCTCTGGTTTCTCGCAACGGTTCTCTTACCCGAAGGGAGTTCCGAAAGGAATCTGGAATTGATATTTTCGCAGATATCCGATTGCTGCGATAAACTGGGAATCACCTATTGCGGCGGTCATACCGAAGTTACAACCGCTGTCACTAATCCCGTCGTCATCGGACAGATGCTCGGGGAAGCGAAGAAAACAGACCTGAAACCCACCTCGGCGGCGCAGGAGGGAGATGACCTGATCATAACAAAGTCGGCGGCCATAGAGGCAACATCACTTATCGCCAGAGAAAAGGAAGAGGAACTTAAGGGAAAGTTTCCCGATGATTTTATCGAAAGGTCCAAAAATTTTCTTTATAACCCGGGGATAAGCGTGGTAAAGGATGCTGCTTTACTGACAGGGTTAAATGATGTCCATGCCCTCCATGATCCCACAGAGGGGGGCATAGCAACGGGTATTTTTGAAATGGCGCAGGCAAGCAACCTGGGGGTGGAGGTATTTCATGACGCCATCCCTATCAGGGAGGAAACTATCGCTCTCTGTGACTTCTATAGTGTTGACCCCCTGGGCACTTTCGCATCCGGTTCGCTTCTCATTTCCGTTTCACCCACTGTCTCGGAAAAGGTAATAGAAAAGTTGTCCGGCGAAGGCATCCCGGCTGCCAGAATCGGTGTAATGGTAAGCCGGGGAAAGGGCAGGAAGCTTATCAAGGGGGAAAGTGTGTTGCCGTTACCGGTATATCATCAGGATGAATTGTCCAAGATTCTTGGTTAAAAGGAGCCAATATGAAAAATATATTCACCTTTACAGGAGCAAAAAAGATAGTTTTCGGAAGCGGTTCAATGGAACAGCTTCCCGATTATATAAATGAATTGAGGGCGAAGCGTCCGCTCTTTTTCCTGGATGGCAATCTTTCATCGGAAAAGTTTCGAGGAAGGATATCAAAACTGTGTAACCACAACGGAAACAGATGCACTATCTATGACAAAGTCACAGGTGAGCCGGAGCTTAGACTGGCCGATGAGGGCGCCACCCTTGCCAGAGAAGAACGGTGCGACCTTGTCATAGGTATCGGCGGCGGAAGTACCATGGATACGGCAAAAGCGGCGGCGGTGATTGCCAAAAATGGCGGGAAAGCGGAAGATTACCTCGGTTTGAACAAGGTGCCCGCACCCGGCCTCCCCACCATCATGGTCCCGACAACGGCAGGAACGGGAAGTGAGGTCACATTTACGGCGGTCTTCGTGAGAAAAGAGCTGCACAAGAAAGAGGGCATCAACAGCATCTACATGTACCCCGATATCGCCCTCCTGGACCCCGAACTGACCTTGAGCGTTCCACCGGCGGTAACGGCGGCCACTGGTCTGGACGCCCTCTGTCATGCCATAGAGTCCTACACGTCGATTACTTCCAGTCCCATGAGTGAAATGGTTTCAATGGGGGCAATCAGACTTATCTCGGAAAATCTCAGGACCTGTGTAAGTGAGGGGGAAAACGTGGAGGCACGGTCAAATATGCTCCTGGGCAGCATGTATGCCGGCCTTGGTCTTGCAAATGCAGGCGTAACTGCCGTGCATTCACTCTCATACCCGCTGGGCGGCCAATACGGCATCTCCCACGGTATCGCCAATACGGTACTGCTTGCCCCCACCATGCGTTTCAATGTCTCAGGGGCAGTGGAAAAGTTTTCCCGAATTGCGGAAACTATGGGAAAAACCATTGACGGTAAACCCCCGCAGGATGCGGCAAAGATGTCGGTGGATGCCGTGGAGGAGCTTATCAGTGACTGCGGCATAGACACCGGCCTGGAGAAACTGGGTATTCCCAGGAAGGTCTTTCGCGAACTCGCCAAAGCTGCTATGATGGTTGCCAGGCCGCTCGAAAACAACCCCCGCACAGTTACCATTGACGATGCGGTAGCAATATACGAAGATGCGTATTAAACAAAAGGGTACAAGGATTGAAGATCCCCGCAACAAGTTACGGGGAATCTCCGACTGTTAGGGAATTTGTTTATTTTTATTCGCTCGCTAACCCCGCCGCAAGCAACGGGGATTGCGCTCGCTGTTCAGTTCAAGGGATCAAGGAAAATGATAAAGGATTACGCGACAGTTCACGGGTTACATTGCCCGGTTCACGGTTAAAAAAACAGAATGTAGAGAAAAATTATTGGTTCCTCTTCTCCAAATAAATTGGAGAAGAAACAAACATTATAACGGGAGAAGGAAAATGCCGGGAAACGAAGTTATAGGAAAAGAGGAAATGAAAGAGGTCATGGACGTCATGGAAACGGGCGTTTTAATGAGATATGGATTTGACGAACGGAGAAAGGACGTCTTCAAGGTACGGCAGTTTGAAGAAGAATTTGCCCGCTACTGCGGAGCCGGATACGCCCTGGCCGTTTCATCGGGATCAACGGCGCTTAAAGTTGCGCTCGATGCCATGGATGTTGGACCGGGTGACGAAGTGATCGTGCCCTCTTTTACCTTTGTGGCAACCTACGAGGCCATTCTGGAAGTCGGCGCCATACCCGTCATGGCCGATATAGACGAATCAATGGGGCTTGACCCGGAAATGATCGAAGAGAGGATAACACCCCAAACAAAGGCGGTTATTCCTGTACATATGTGCGGAGCGCCAGCAAGGATAGAAGAAATCGTTAAGGTGGCAAAGAGACACAACCTCCAAGTTCTTGAAGACAACGCCCAGAGTTGCGGAGGAAGCTATCACGGGAAAAAACTGGGGACTTT
>JAUVXT010000249.1 GCA_030603465.1 Deltaproteobacteria bacterium | reverse complement strand
GTATGAAATAATTGTAAAAGGCGCTTTCCCGCGATTACATCAGGAGAATCTATCCGTTACTCGTTTTTACAATGGATATGTTCAAACTTATGTGGAACGGGATGTGAGAACGCTTCTTAATGTCAAAGATCTGAATTTGTTCCAACGGTTTTTAACGTTGCTGGCCGGTCGCGTCGGACAGGTTGTCAACTATACATCCCTGGGTAATGATATCGGGCTGTCGGCGCCATCGGTCAAGAGCTGGATAAGTATTTTAAAAGCGTCTTTTGTCATCTTTGAATTACAACCGTTTTTTGAAAACATCAACAAGCGGGTGATAAAATCTCCAAAAATCTATTTTACTGATACAGGACTCGTTTCACATCTGCTGGGAATTGAAACTGTCAATCAAGCCAAACGCGATCCCCTTCGTGGGGGACTGTATGAAAATCTTATCATCCTGGAAATATTGAAATCCCTTTATAATCAAGGCAAGCGTCCGGATTTATTTTTCTATCGAGACACCCATGGGAACGAAGTCGATTTGATAATCAAGCGGCAAAGGCAATTAATCCCCATTGAAATCAAATCATCAGCAACCTTTAACAAAGATTTTTTGAAAGGAATTTTGAAATTCAGGGAGCTGGCCAAAGATCGCTGCCGACATGGATATGTTCTGTATAACGGCAAGGATAAATACCAACTTAATGACGTTTTCGTACAAAACATCCTTATTCACGGAGGCTGGAAAATCAAGAATCATAGGGATCATTCTTGACAACTTCACCCGCCAACACTTTATAGCGAGCTAACGGGGTCCACAGCTAACTGGGGCAAACCTACACCCTTGTCTTCTGCTAAAGCCACAAAATATCCACCAGCGATTCGACCTGTTTGAATTCCGGATCGGCTGTTACAATTATTCCTTTCCTCTCATGAGATAGAGCGACAACAAAGGCGTCGGCATAGGATATTGCGTATCGCGCTTTGATATGCGCCGCTGACAGGACACGGGTCATGGTTGATTCGACGAGTTGTACTGGTAATCCGAATATATCATGTAAAATGCCGTCCGCGGTGCTGCGTCCCAACTTACGTTCGATAATGTATATGATCTCCCCGAGATTTATGGCGCTCATCAGAACGGATATTTTCCCCGCGTCCGATTTTTTCAGCAGTTCTCTTACTTCCTGACCGCCCGGCTCGGCCTGGAGATATGCTAAAACAGCGAAACTATCGAATATGTAAGTCAGCTTCTTCATGCTTCAGTTCCTCAGCCCTGTCTTTAAGCAATGCTTCCGTCAGGGATGTTTTCCCTGCCAGTTTTCCATACAGCGCTTCAACCGGGTCCACAATCTCCGGGATAAGGGTTATGCGGTCTTCCTTTGCCTGAAATTCAACCATATCACCCGGCTTCAGGCAAAAGCGTTTTCTCAACGCCGCCGGGATCACGATCCAGCCCTTGGCAGAGACCTTCGCTTTCATGATATCTGAAGATTTCATAGTTTCCTCCATCAAGCAAAATGTTATACATAAGTGTTGCTTAAAGTATAACGTTTAAAGATGGTCATGTCAAATTATCAATTCGCGTATATATCTACTTAACACATAGAGGGCCGATCCCTTCATCGGCCTTAGAAAGGCCTTCGTTCTTCTAATAAAGTCGGAATTGCAAGTATTATCAGTCTCATATAACGCAAGAATATATATTATAGCAAGAGAGAAATCTGTCGTCTTGAACGATATCCCAAATTTTAATCAGGAATATCTTATTGTGAAACCGTCAAATTCACCGGTTACAGGTTCTTCATCTATTTCTATTTTTTGAACAGAGGCGTAGTCGGGTCCCCTTTTACACCACGCGGCCATCTTCTCCACATCCTCTTCTTCTCCCTCGAAGACCGTTTCAACCCGCCCGTCTTGAAGATTTCTTACCCAGCCCGATAGATTGTGAATGTGGGCATTATCTTTCGTTTCCGCCCTGAAAAAGACGCCCTGCACCCTGCCCGATACGAATATATGAACCCTTTTTCGCATATTATCCTATGACCTCTGAGAAATGTTCTTCATTAAGGACAGACACGCCAAGGTCCTGCGCCTTCCTCAGCTTCGATCCGGGAGAGGACCCGGTGACGACATAATCCGTATTTTTTGATATCGATGAAGAAACAATGCCTCCCCGCGATTCGACCAGCGCCTTCGCCGCGCTTCTGGTGTAATTTTCAAGTGTTCCTGTAAAAACGAATGTTTTCCCCGAAAGGGGAGCGGAATCTTCGCGGTCTTCCTCCACCGGTTTTACCCCGGCCTTCGAAAGGTTCTCGATTACTTTCAGATTGGAACCCTCACTGAAGAAACGTGTTATGCTCTCCGCGACCGCGGGACCGATCCCTTTAATATCCGCGATGTCTTCTTTCGATGCATGCATAAGGTTTTCGAGGGTGGTAAATTTACCGGCAAGAACCTTTGCCGTGTGCTCGCCTACATGTCTCATGCCGAGAGCGAAAATAAATTTTGAAAGGGGAGGGGATTTCGATTCTTCGATAGCGGACAGGAGATTCGCGGCAGATTTATCACCCATCCTTTCGAGGCCCGTTATACTGCTCTTCGTAAGAAAGTAGAGGTCTGCGGGATTGCCTATAATGTTGCTGTCGCACATCTGGTTTATCAATTTTTCACCCAGACCCTCTATGTCCATGGCCCCCCTCGATACGAAGTGTTTGATATGTTCTCGAATCTGTGCGGGACAGTCCATGTTTATACAGCGGTGTGCCGCCTCTCCTTCAAAACGGGTCACCGCCGACCGGCAGGAAGGACAAATTTCCGGCATGGCGAATTTTTTTTCATTGCCGGTTCTCTTTGATATTATCACTTTGACAACCTGTGGAATTACATCTCCCGCCCTCTGGACGACAACCGTGTCACCCACCCTTATATCCTTTTTATCTATCTCATCCTGATTGTGGAGAGTGGCATGACTGACCGTTACTCCGCCGATCGCGACGGGATCCATTTCCGCCACAGGTGTAAGTACCCCCGTTCGTCCCACCTGTACTGTAATATTTTTTATTAAAGTAGTCGTCTGATGGGGCGAAAATTTACAGGCAATGGCCCAGCGGGGACTTCTGGAGACTGCGCCCAGGCGGTTCTGCAACGCGACGGAATCGACCTTGATCACAGTGCCGTCGATTTCGTAGGGGAGTTCCTTTCTTTCGATCTCCATTTCCTGATAATATCGTATGCACCGGTCTATATCTTCTGCCTGTCCTACATGGGGATTGACGGCGAATCCCCACTGTGAGAGAGTCTGAAGCGTATTCCATTGAGTGTCGAAGGAGATCCCCTCTGCCGTTCCCACGGCATAAAAGAAAATTTCCAGGGGTCTTCTCGCGGTAATGCGTGAATCGAGCTGACGCAGAGAACCGGCCGCGGCGTTTCTGGGATTGGCAAAGGGCGCATCGCCCTCTCTCGTCCTTCGTTTGTTGAGAGTCTTGAATGCGTCTGCCCCGATGTATACCTCTCCCCTGATTTCGATCCTTTCGGGAGCAGGGGTTCTCATTTCCTTAATCTTCAGCGGAATGGAAGGAATTGTGCGCAAATTCTCCGTTATATCTTCTCCGATCTCACCGTCACCCCTCGTTGTGCCCCTGGTAAAGATGCCCTTTTCATAGACGAGATTGACGGCGATTCCATCGAGCTTCGGTTCCACGACAAAGGATACATTTTTATCGGTATCCAAAAAGCGCTTGATGCGTTCGTCGAATTCGATAATATCTTCACTGTTGAAGGCGTTGGAGAGACTCAGCATGGGGGAGAGATGGTGTGCGGTGCCGAACTTTTCCAGAGGGGGGGCGCCCACGCGCTGCGTGGGAGACGCGGTAATGTCGATATATGGGCTGAACTCTTCCTCGAGGGCGATAAGCTCAGAC
>JAUVXT010000173.1 GCA_030603465.1 Deltaproteobacteria bacterium | reverse complement strand
ATGAACCTGCAAGAGAACCGATTGCCTTTCCTTCCCTGGGCAGCAGTTGGAGTTGGCATCGTCTGTGGTGACCATTATTCCTTTGACACACAGGGCTGTTTATCTTATACTTTCCTCACGAAAAAGGAAGTTCTTGTTGTCAACCTGGAGGCATATGATGTCTTGGAAGAAATGGTGGCTCATAGCCATAGCTTTTGTCTTTGGAGCCATCCCTGCGGCTGGCTCCGCAGAAGAACTCAAAGATCGCTCGTCAGTTCAACGGCCTCTTGCTGAAGTTGCAGATACCTTCCTTTTGCCGCTGAGTGAAGCAGAGAAACAACTTGCAGGAGACGCAAATGCGCTTGCTGCCTTAAAACATACAAAGGCCGTCAAGTTGAAGCGTGAATACATGCAAGACGGTTCCATGAAAAAACTTTACACCGCACTGAATACTATTGGCGAAGCGATCAAACTCGATTCCAGCCAGCCGCAATTCTGGGTTACACTGGGGAGTATTCATTCGGAGTTGGCCCGGTTCAATATTCTTCGGGCCAATGAATATGCTCAGGATGCCTTTCGCCAGGCCCTGGAGCTTGACCCGAATGATGCGCCGGCCATGGTTCTCCTGGCTGTCGGTCTTGCCGGGACAGGCGAATATGAAGAGGCCCTGAAATATTTTGAAAAGGCAGTCGAAACAAATATCCTGATGCTCACCGCGGATATCGCCCGGTGGATGAACGTCTGCTATCTGGTGGATGCCCACACCAAGCGCGGCACCGTCTTCTATGAAAATATCCAGAACAATCACCTTGAGTACTATTACCTGAATCTTTACCAGGCAGTCCTCTATAAAGCCCATTTTGACTATGACAGCGCTCGACAGGAATTAACGGAACTTCTGGAGCGGGATGCTGTTGACCGGAAAATAAAGGAAACTGCACAAAAGCTCCTTGATGAAATGGATGCGGAAGGGGGGATGGACTCATGAAAAGAAAAATGATCGTCATTTTCCTCTTTTTGATTTTTTCCCACGGAGTGAGCTCTGCGGCTGTCAGTACTGAAGATCTGGCAAAAAGGGCAATGCAGGGGCAGGAACTATTCGATGCTTCAATTATTGAACGCAATAAGAAAATCGAACAGATAATGGCAGATTTATCCAAGTCGCCGCGCACAAAGGAACTAGCTGTCAGAAATGTACAAAAGGAATTTTTGAAGCACAGCAGGGAAACACACCTGAAATATCGTGAACCTTTCATACAGAGAGTAATAGCAGAAACAAATGCGACTCTGCCGGATGGCAAAAAAATACAAACCGGTCTGGGATCAGACATTTATCTGAGGCATAAGGTGACTGGCCGGGTACAGTTTGACAAGAAGGGCAGAAAGATACTTAACCCAAAACACAGGGGGATGCAGGGAGACCTGGACCTTGGAGGTGATCCGCTATCAGTAAAGCGGTTGGAGGGAACCTTTGATCAATACAAGAACCTTTATCTGCCAGAGGTGAATAGCGGTGATCTGAACCATAGAAAAGTGGTAACCAGCAAGACTATGGATGCTCCGGGGTATCGTGATTTCGGTGATGTTGAAGTTACGGTAAACATTGCCGGAGAACCTGATCTTCCAGGCAGCTCTGCCCACCAGACCAGGGTGCAGATGGATGCCTTCTCCAAGGAAACTTATGTATCTGTCGGTATGAGAAAAAACCAGGTTGGCCGAAGCCTGGTTGAGACCAACGATCATATCAAAAAAGCGGCCAAAGGGTTCGCCGGCTCCCCGGCAGGGCTTCTTGGCTTGGACGGAGAGAAAACCCTGCAGGGCATGAGCAAAGGCACGCTGAAGTCCATTGATTCCGGCAAGGTGGGCGATGCGCAACTGGCCAAAATCCTGAAAGAATCCGGCTATCAGGGAGATGTACCCGCGTTCAAGCACCAGATGAAAAGGCTTAAGAAAGGCCATCTGCACCAGGGCGTGGGACTCAATGAAGACAATATCGAAGCATTTCAAAAGGCATGTAAAAAAACAACAGATCAGGCCCTGGGAAATGCCCGGCAGCAATATGCCCGTCAAAAGACCGGGGTACAGACACGAATAGATACGTATGATGCCAAAATCAAGTCCGGCGAACTTTCCGGGGATAAGCTGGAAAGATATAAAAATGTCTCGCAAAAACTCAAGAATGATCTGGTTGATTCAAAGGTGAAAATTGAACAGACCGGCCTGGCAAACAAAGTTAATATTGAGGGAGGTTCCTACGACGACTATTTTCAGAAAAATGCGTTGACCAACGTCACGCCGATTCCTTCAAAACCGAAAATGACCAGGGTGCAGGCAGTAAAAAATGGGTTGAAGCCCGGCATGCTGGATGTAGCTGGCTATGGCATGTCTGCCTATAACGTCTACGATAATATTACCAAGATGCAAAAAGGTGAAATTTCCCAAAATGATGCGGTTATCGGTATAACAACAGAGGTTATCGATACCGGTTTTGGCATTGTCACAGATGTCGGCACCGCGGCTGCCATTGGCTCCATTGGAACAGGCACAGTCGGTGCGGTGGCAACTGTTGGCGCGCCTCTGGTTGTTCTTGCCGGGGCCGGATATGCCGTGAGCACGGCTGTTGAAGAGGGGCTGAGGACCTATGAGGCCTTTAAGGTTGAGGAAATTGCCGAAAAAATTGCCACATCCAAAAAAGAGGAGGTCATCAATAAGCTACAGCTCCAGGCCGAAGAACTGCTGAAGGCAGGCGAAGCCTCCGGCAACTGGAGATTTTTTGCCAAGGCTGATGACATTGTAAACTCCCTGGAACGAATGTACGAAGTGACCGGCGATGATGACTTCAAGAAGACCTCTGATACCGTTTACAATCGGGTCGACCGGAAGAAGGAGAAACTCGAGGCAAAATATAACTGTTCCATTTACGCCTTACAGGGCAAGATGGAAGAAGCGAAAGCGGCCAAGGCCGTGAAGGAGCCGAGAAAGCTGAAGATCAGGGCCTCGCGGACCCTTATCGGCGACCAGTCCGGCACCTACAGCATTACTGTCCCGGAGGGGTTCGAAGTACCTCTCACGGTCCGCATAGCCGGCGGGGGACTCGATGTCAGTAAGTCGCAAAATCCTCTGCGTGGCAGATTCCGCGGCACGGCCTCCACCTCTGGCAGCACTCATACTTTAAGTTTTCTGGTGAAGGATGTTAACGGGCGTAGTGCCAGGGGAACTGCCTCCGTCAAAGTCCGCGGACTCGATCCCAAAACCCTGGCCAGCAGGAACAGGCCGAAACAGACGCTCTACGCCGCGCCTCCGCCCCGACCTGCTGAGCCGGAGAGCCAACCTGAAGACGATGGGCCGGATTTCGGCCAGCAAATGGCTGAAATCCTGGGCGAGTATCAAACGGAATCAAAACGTATCAAGGATGAATATAACGCCAGGACGAAGGCGATCAACCGCCAATATCGACAAAACACTGCAAAGTCCTCTGCCCCGCCTCGCCCTGCCGTAAACCCACCGACACAGAGGTTAAGCACCTCCAGGAGCGCCGGAGGCAAAGTACCCGAGGAAGTTGTGGAAATAGCCAAGTATTTTATTTCTTATACTTTTTTAAGGGTGGGGGGAAACTACGCACAAAACCAACATTTGGGACATGCCTTTGGAAGGCCCGTTTTTACCATGAACGACAGGTATGACCAGCCATTCCGACTGCGGGGAAAGCTGGTCTATACCATGAAACACATTATCATAAACTGTCAGGAAGTTATGAATGACAAAAACAAAAAAGTGATCGTTCGTGAAGGTCGCGCCCGGTTCCGAAAGTCTCGGTTGATTCAGTAGTGGCGGGTGGCATATCCCGCCTGAGAAGGATGTGAAACATCCATTTTTAGAAAAAAGGAGAAAAAAATGAAATTGAAAAAGTTTACATTGCTGATCTTGGCGTTTGTCTCTGTTGGTTTGTTTGGCTGTGCAACAATGCCCCACGATATCGACCCTGTCGTGAAGGTGACTCATTTTGAGTCCAAAAAAAATCAGGCCATGGAAGTCTCTCCCGGCGTACTGATGATGAAAACCGAAAAAGGTGACTACTTTGATGCGTATCGACTTAATGAAAAGGTCAAGGGCTCGTTCATGGGCAATTCATGCACGGTATCTCCGCAGGCATTGGTTAATGTCCGACAGGATGGGCAATTCTATTATGCGGTGTCGAAAAAAAATTACGTTAAACCCTCTCCTCTTAATTGGCAAATGGCAAAATATCTTTCTACCTGCCCGTGTGGTGTAAAATTTTCCAAAAATGATCTTAAAATTATCGACGTTGTTTTTGAAAACAACAATGGTACGATCGATAAAATTGGCATAGATGGTGAGGTGAGGCCGGTTTTGGAACGGACTCCGATGATCAATATTTACGCGCCTAATTTTCTGCGGAAGACATTGAAGTTCGACTCATTTGCGGATGACTTTCTGGCTCTCCATTACATGGAAGAGAGAGGAACGCAAAACGGCTATGACGCCCAGGGAAACCCCGTCGGTGTACCTCCTGAGGTAACGGAGCGGATCTATGAGTTTGATCTGCAGATGTCCAAAGTTATTGACGTTCAGGGGGCAAAAATAGAGATTCTTGAGGCACGACCAGACCAACTTGTTTATAAAATTGTCAGGCAAATGAGCGCTGAGTAGTGACTGACTTTTTTCAAAATGGGATCATAAAGGCTCAAGCAGTGAGCACATGTTATAAAAATAATCAAACTTTCAGAATACCGATCCTGCTGTTGACATCTTTTTGTTTGCTACTCCCTGGCCTTTCCATCCATTCTGAAGCACATGCGGTCATGCCACCGGAGCATTATGAAAAAATGGCACAGAATTCCGCAATCAAGGCCATTGCAGTGGTCAAGGATATCAGTATCTTGTCCAAAACATCGCAACGCACCCAAAAAAAGGTTGTGTTCACCCTTGAAAAATCTTTTGAGGAAAATATCCCGAAAGAGTTTACCGGCACCTGCTATTCAGTTGATCACAAATGGCAAAAACCCGGGGTTGGTGGGACGATTTACTATTATCCCGCAGAAGGAACAAGGGTGCTGGTTACAGTCATAAAGAACCATAATTCCATCACAAGTCTCACCCCTCTGAATTCTGAACTGGAAAAAGAAATAGCAATTAACGGCCTTACTAATATCTCTTTTGTCATGGGACATGTCAAAATACAGTCTGTGGAGAAACAAAATGATAAAAAGGCGCAATGGTTTTTATTTTATTTAGAAGGCAAGGCATCGGGGTATCTTCGGGTCATGAGTCACTCTGATCGACTGAATCCCGGGATCATACAGTTTAACCATGAGCTGCTTGTGGGCGAACTTGACAGTGATCGCCGACTCTTTAGAATAAACAGCCAGTGCCGGGATGACGGTATATTCACACCTGAATGGATTACAATTCAGATAACCGATTATTCCCTTGAAAAAACCATAACCCATCCTGAAAGAGAAATCGGCTTTCGGCCTGTCGAGAGGACAGATATCACAGGAAAGATTCTGGTTAAAGGGAACCATAACGCCTATGATGTCAGCATCCCGCTTGAAACTGCCACAGACTTTGGTCTATTTACATTGATTGAGACATTCCCTTATGAAAAGGATTTTTCTCTTCGCATTAACCTGGTAGAAACATTGGAATTCCATTTGAAAAAAGATGTGGAGATCCGGTACAAGGGCAAAGATCCGGGAAAGGAGAACCTTCACAAGTTTTCCGAGACAGGCAGG
>JAUVXT010000117.1 GCA_030603465.1 Deltaproteobacteria bacterium | reverse complement strand
GAGGAGAAACGGAGAAGTCAGGAGATATACCGAGAACTTTCTCTCCCTCAGGAAAATAACCATCGCGGCGGCGCGGGCAATACTGGAGGGAAAAGACCGAGAGAAAAGGTTTTCCCAATGCGAAGAGGAAATCCTTATCTGGCTGGAGTCTTTAAAACTCTATTCCCCTAATCTTCATGCCGCCCTTATGAAAGAGGCACACATACTGATAGATCATTACAAAAGTCTCCTGACGGGTGAAGGAGACCTCTACCCCGACCTTATCAAAAATGTTTACAAAACCAGAGAAGAATACACCTCCTTTTTACGGGGACTGACCAATGCCGAAGATGCAGTGAATGAGGTTCTGAAAGAAAAGCTCGGCAATACGGAGGCACTCAGGAAGCGTTTGTCGGCGGAACGACTCCAGTTGGAAAAGTTGAGAGAAAAAGCTGCAGATATCATATTTTAGCGGAAAGCGAGGTCATGCATGGGAAAACTGTTACCCACTATACTGGATACAAGGTATGAAAACATTCTCAAAGAGGAACGATCACTGGCAAAAGATATATCTTCTGCAATTATAAAATTAAGACCGCTATCGGCATGGGATGTAACCATTCCACTTGTCTTCATTATAAGCTTTATAAAGCACAAGAGAACCAAAGAAATATTTACGCTGAACTTCCTCTTTACCAAAAAGCTGGCCCTGGAAGCCGCCCTTGACATGGTGGGCAAGGGACAGACGAAGGAAGATGCAATGGAAGGAATTAAAGAAAAGACGGGCGAACTTCTCAGTTCAGACGAGAAAGGGATCTACTCACAAAAGATCAGGAATAAACAGATGCGGGAAATAGATCTTCTCATCGACCATTACGTGAAACTGCTCCAGACTCCAGCTAAAGACTATAAGACAATGATACAGAGCGCCTACCAGACGTGGGAACAATACAACGCCTTTCTGACCGAGTTAAAACGGGCCGAACGTGATGTAAATAGAGCGGCTCAGCAGACCGTCGGGGTGGACGCCGCCTCCGATGTCGCCTTCAAAATGGAAAAGAGTGTTGAAAGGATGAGGGAGGTCCGGGCGGGAAAAATATTCGTCTTTTAATAATTCGACCTCTTTCGCATTTAAGTTGACAAACCGTCGCATAAACACCTTTTAGCTTGTCTAAGATGCTTTTTGATAAATCTATGGCTTGCTTCAGGCGATTTTAAAACTCGCCCTCCGGGCTCAGACATTTAAATCGCTATCCTTCCGCTTCGCCAGGATTTATTCGCAAAAACCATCTTAATGACCGCTCAAAGGTATTTATGCTTGAACAACTTTATTACTAAATAACCATCCTTTTTATTGTCATGCTAAGCAACCGGGAACTCAACCTTATATATGACCGGGCCTATATACCGGAACATCTGCCCGACTATGTGGAGGCAATATCCTCTGCCGAAGCTCATCTTCATGATGACTGCCTCTGTTATACCAAAAACAATCACCTGATCTTTGTCGGCTATCCGCTGAGCAATACTGAAGGAAACATCGCCCGTGCATATGAATCCGCATTGAAGCATTTCAACCCTGTCACGGTTTCAGTCATTGCTCCCCGACTATGGCTTGAGGATAAGGCATGTAGAAGCGAAGGGAAAGATAACTATTACAGGCTTGAGCTGCCTCTTAAAACGATTGACCCTGAGGTATCTTATATGATGAGGCGGGCGGCCCGGGAGCTTAAAATAGAAGTAGGAACTTTCGGAAGAGATCACAAAAGACTGATCAGGGACTTCATCAAAAAACACGAAATAACACCGGAACACGAAGGGATATTCACGCGTCTTCACCAGTATTTAAAGAGATCTGGGCATGCAAGGCTCCTGGAAGCTCGAAAAGATAATAACACCCTCTCCGCCTTCACCGTCGTTGAACTCGGTTCCGCCGATTATGCCTTCTATCTCTTTAATTTCCGGTCTCCAAAAGAGAGCGTCCCCGGCGTATCCGATCTTCTCTTTTATGAGATGGCGCGCCTGTCCCAAAGCGAAGGCAAGGGCGCTATCAATCTCGGTCTTGGCATCAACAGCGGGAACCGCCGCTTTAAGGAAAAATGGGGGGGGACTATCTTCGTCTCCTATACATCGACTATGGTAAACAGGCAGCCGTTGAACATGGATACGCTTTTGAACAAACTGTAAGATGGTCTGCCCTTTTAATATCCCACGTTTTTCAGAAATCCGATTATTTCGTTATTTACCACATCTGGATATTCGAGGGTCAAACAGTGCCCCGCATCCTTTACGACTACCAATTCAGAGTTCGGCAATATGGAGTGTAAAAGGCGTGAGAAATGGGGTGGTGTGGACCTGTCATATTCACCAACCATTATCAGGACAGGGACCCTGATCTTTTTCAACTCCTCCCCGGGTCCCCAGCCCCATATACTTCGGGCGACTTCATAATAGTTTGTCGCCGGCCTGTTTCTGAGTTCGGTCATCACCCAGTCGAAAATCTCCTGCGACACCGACGGAGACAACATATTCCCTATCTCATTTTTGGTTTCATCCTCATCATCGGGGAATTGACCGGTCTCCCTGTCATATTTCCGCGGCGCTACGATCTTCGTGAGGAAATTCAAACGGGCCCGCATGTATTGTATTCGGATCTTTCGCTTCATCTGGGAATTTTTGTGACCCCGGGTTGCTATCAGTACCAGGGCCTTAACCCTAGACGTATGATCAAGACAATACTGCATTGAGATAAGCCCACCCATTGACCACCCCACCAGGACAATATCATCAATTCCGGTCCTCTCCGTCAGTATTTCCAGGTCACGCGAGAAACCTTCAACAGAATACGTCCCTTGAAGAGGCATGGAAAGACCGTGGCCCCTGACATCCATGCTCAGAACTCTATAATTCTTTGACAGGACGGGAATCTGCCATCTCCACCAGGTGTGGGAAGTCCATGCTCCATGAATGAGAATAAGGTCTTTCCCCTTCCCTGTAATTTCATAATAGATCTTTCCATCGCCCACATCTACAAAAGACACGTTTATCCCCCCTAAATCAAGGATAACCAAAGATAAAAGACAATTCAAGCAGAACTCGACATTATTAAAAACTACGGTTCTTTCGCATTTAAGTTTACGGATTGTCGCACAAACAATTTTATTACGAAAGAACCTTTTTAAATGTTGCATTTTTTTTCATCTCAATATAGAAGAATATTAATTACTTGGAAGTTTGTCGACACAGCGAACAACTTCCGGAAGACTGGAAAGGATTCTTCAACTCGAAATATCGGAAACATTAATTCTACTTTGCGATCAAAGCTTCGCATGTGCCGCGCATTCAGAATCTCATAAAGGATCAATTCCCACTCTAAAAAATAGCCTTAGAATTATGAAGGAGACTGCCTGGCATTCGACGGACATCGATGCCACGTTACAGGAACTGAAGACTGACACTAAGACGGGCCCTGATGACAGGGAGGCAAAAAAATGCCCGGAAGAATATGTATACAACGAATAAAAGAGCAGGAAGTGTTTGTGAAAGGCAGGAGAAATGATGTTAAGAGAGATGCTTCGTTGGATTTGGGATGAAACGCTTCTACAAGGCCTTGTTCATGGATTTCCCACTATCGGTTGTGTGGTGGTGATCGGTGTCTGTATTGTGATCTTGTGCAAGGGCGCTGACTGGATGGTCGACGGCGCGGTTCACCTGGCCCGTCGAACAGCTTTACCGAGGATTGTTATTGGCGCAACGATTATTTCTCTTGGGACCACCATGCCGGAGGCGGTTGTCTCGGTGATGGCTGCCTGGATGGGCAACCCGGGGTTGGCGTTGGGCAATGGCGTAGGATCGATCATTGCCGATACTGGTTTGATTTTTGGTCTGATATGCATATTGACCAAGGTGCCTGTCAACCGCTTCATCCTCAATCGAACGGGTTGGGTGCAGGTAGGAGCAGCAACACTGCTTGTAACGATTTCGCTGGTTGCGTTGGTATTGATGGAGGGGGAGCCGGTTTTGTACCGATGGGTTGGGGCGCTTTTCCTGGTTTTACTGGGGGGTTACATGTATATCACCTATGTCTGGGCCAAGCAGGGAGCAGATGCGGCCATGGAGGGGGAAGAGACTGATAATTCAGAACTGATGAGTTTGGGAAAGTGCTGGCTGATGCTTTTGGGTGGTCTGTTTTTAGTCGTTGTCGGGGCACGGATTCTTGTCCCCAGCGCAGCGGAGATCGCTTACAGAATTGGCGTGCCAGAGGACGTCATCGCCGCCACCATGGTGGCACTCGGCACCTCTCTGCCAGAACTCATGACGGCTATTGCGGCTGTTCGTAAAGGGCATCCTGAAATTATGGTGGGCAACATCGTGGGCGCGGATGTCCTGAACTGTCTTTTCGTCATTGGTGCTGCAGCAGTAGCCAAGCCTCTGATAGTTTCACCTAACTTTTACACCTTCCACTTCCCTGCCATGATCCTCATCCTTTACTCCTTCCGGTTCTTCATCTTCATGAACAGGGACGGCTGGTTCAAGAGGTGGCAAGGTAGTTGGCTCTTTGTTGTCTATTTAACTTACCTGTTCCTTCAGTATGCCTTCAATATCGGCACTGTCCATGGCTAGGGGAATAACATTGTTGCATTTGATTATGTTCGTTACTCGAACCTTTGAATTAACTTCCTTTTCGCAGAAGGAAGTGCTATCATCCCACAACCAATTATTTCTGGTTTCTCATTTGCATAAACATTTAAGAAGTTTACTAACATTACCCTTGAGGAGAAAAAGGTATGAATAAAAGGTTAATTTTTGCAGGACTCGGGATTGTAGCTGTTCTATTGCTTTGGGTTGGAATGTCAATCTATCCCGGCTGGTTGTGGTTCGAAAATCTGGGCTTTTCGTCAGTTTTCTGGACCATGCTTTTAAGCAAATTAGGGTTCGGTTTGTTTGCCTGGTTCATTTTGATTGTTATCGTAATCCTTAACCTTTACGCCGCCAACCGCTTAAACCAGGGCGCCGGTTCGGGAGGAACACAAAAGACTGTCGACGGTTGGGCATCCCAACTTGGCCTTTCAGGCAGGACCTTAAAACCTCTCCTCATAGTTTTTCTTCTGATTTTTAGTTTTATTATTGCCTCAAAAGGCTCCTATCGATGGGATCTGCTTCTGCGCTATCTGTATCAGCAACCCTTTGGCAACACGGATCCCATTTTTAACAGGGACATCGGTTTTTATTTGTTCTCTCTTCCTTTTTACAGTTTCGTCCAAAGTGGGCTGTTAATCTTTATCATTATGGCTGCTGTGGTCACGATGGTGTGGTACCTGAAAAACGGCGCTCTTCACATAGAGGGTGAATTAAGTCAAGCAGCAGGTGCCCCCCCCTCCTTCCCTAAGATTACCATGGCGCCAAAAGTCAAGAAGCATCTTATTTTCCTGGGAGGAATCGTTGCGCTACTCCTGGCTTGGGGCTATTATCTCAAAATGTATGGCGTTTTGTATTCCGGACAGGGACCCGCTTTCGGAGCCAGCTATACCGATGTCCATATCAAAATCCTGGCCTATAAGGTTCTGATCATTGCCTCTCTGGGCTTTGCCCTGGTCCTTTTTGTCAACGCCTTTAAATTCAGGAAGAAATTCATTTTGGTAAGTGCGGCCATCTGGATAGGCGCTGTGTTGGTATTTTCGACACTGCTCCCCGTCGTGATTCAAAAATTTGTGGTCCAGCCCAATGAATTGGCCAAGGAATCGCCCTACATCGCCCACAATATTGATTATACCCGAAAGGCCTATAATCTGAATAAGATAAAAGAAGTCGACTTTGAAGTTAACAACAAATTAAGCGCCGCGGATCTCAAGAAGCATGATGTAACGATCCAGAATATCAGAATCTGGGACGAACGTCCCTTACTCCAAACCTACAGGCAGATCCAAGCCATACGGCTATACTACGATTTTAACAATGTGGACGTAGATCGTTATATCATCGATAACCGGTATCGACAAGTCATGTTGGCCGCCCGGGAGTTGGTGGTAGATAAACTTCCGCCCCAGGCAAATACCTGGGTCAATCGACACCTCATCTACACCCATGGCTACGGAGTGGCCGCAAGCCCGGTCAATGAAGTGACTGAAGAGGGGCTGCCCCGCCTCTTCATCAAAGATCTTCCGCCTTCCTTTGAGCCGGATCTGAAGATAACGCGCCCCGAGATCTATTATGGAGAAAAAACTGATGCGTATGTTCTGGTAAAGACGAAGGCCAGGGAATTTGACTACCCCAAGGGGGACAAGAATGTTTATGCCACCTATGAGGGAGAGGGTGGCATTCATATCAATTCTTTTTTTAGAAGGTTTTTATATGCCCTTGAATTTAGGGATCCCCAGATACTATTTACCAATTATCTAAGCCCTGACAGCAGAATAATGTATAACCGCCCCATCGGCAAGCGGACAGGATCGATTGCACCATTTCTCGATTATGACGGTGATCCCTACCTGGTTGTCTCCGGGGAAAAGCTCTATTGGATTCAAGACGCCTACACAACCTCAGACATGTATCCCTATTCGCTCCGATCTTATGGCAGTTTTAATAATAAACGATTAAATTACATCCGGAATTCCGTCAAGGTAACCATCGATGCCTATAATGGGGATGTCACTTACTACATTATCGATGAAAAAGACCCTATTATTAAAACCTATGCGCGTATATTCCCTGATCTCTTCAAGTCTTTCAATGAAATGCCCGCTGATCTGAAAAGGCACATCCGCTACCCGAAGGACCTCTTTAAGATCCAGATGGAAACCTACACGAAATATCACATGGAAGACGTTCAGGTCTTCTATAACCAGGAAGACCTCTGGCAAATTCCCGATGAGTTGTATGGTGATAGCCGCCAGAAGATGGAACCTTACTATATCATTATAAAACTCCCCGAAGAGGAAAAGGAAGAATTTTTCCTGATGACCCCTTTCACCCCTTCAAAGAAGGATAATATGATTGCCTGGCTGGCGGCCAGAAGCGACCTGCCCGACTACGGGAATCTGCTGGTCTACAAATTACCCAAGGAAAAACTGGTCTATGGACCGATGCAGATTGAAGCACGGGTGGATCAGCAAACGGAGATCTCCCGGGAATTGAGCCTGTGGGGGCAGAGGGGTTCCAGAGTCATCAGGGGCAATCTTTTGGCTATCCCCATCGGTGACACCTTTGTCTATGTGGAGCCCGTTTACCTGGAAGCAATACAGGAAGAAAGCGACGCGGCCCCGAAGGGCGCACCTCAACCTGGAAGTCGTACCGCAAAATCGCGTGGAAGAGCCGCGACAACACCGTCATCACTTGACACAAGGGCCGCTTCCTTACCGGAGCTGAAAAGGGTCATTGTAGCTTTCAGCAATCGCATCATTATGGAGGAAAACCTTGACAAGGCCTTAAACAATATATTGGACAGGCAAATATCACCCGAGCAACTGGCTTCCCCGTCCATACCTCAAAGTGGGGATATTTCCACTCTCGGAATGTCGGCGCTGGGACATTATAAGAAGGCCAAAGATTACCTGCGCCAGGGGAACTGGGCTGGATACGGG
>JAUVXT010000202.1 GCA_030603465.1 Deltaproteobacteria bacterium | reverse complement strand
AGATAGTAATCCTCGACTCGCCTCCGGGAACGTCGTGCCCGGTTATTGAAGCTGTTAAGGATGCAGATTTTGTGCTTCTTGTCACGGAGCCTACTCCTTTTGGTCTCAATGATCTGGAACTTGCCGTTGGAATGGTCAGGGCGCTGGATCTACCCTTCGCCGTGGCTATTAACCGGTCAGACATCGGCAATGAAGATGTGAAAAAATACTGTGAAAGGGAACGCATCGAAATTGTCCTCGAAATACCGGACGATCGCAAAATCGCCGAGGCCTATTCGCGAGGGGAAATGATCATTCATGCAGTGCCGGATTACAGACAGTTAGTTGAGACCTGCTGGGAAAAGATTGAGGGGCTTCGTTTATGAGAAAAGAAATAACGGTAATAAGCGGAAAAGGTGGAACGGGAAAAACGAGCATTGTGGCATCCTTCGCGGCCCTGGCAGAAAAAAAGGTTCTTGCCGATTGTGACGTAGATGCGGCAGATCTGCATCTCGTCCTCAATCCCAGGATAGAACATCGTGAAGATTTCAGCGGCGGCAAAAAAGCGACAATAATAGAAGACAAATGTACCGGTTGTAATCGATGCATAGAGGAATGCCGTTACGAGGCGATACAGTATCCCCCTTCAAAGAATGGAGGATCGGCAGATACTCCTCGAATAAATCCCATTTTCTGTGAGGGTTGCGGCGTCTGTATGCGTGTATGCCCCACCGGGGCAATTTCCTTTGACCCCGCGGTAAACGGCGAATGGTATGTCTCTTCCACAAACTACGGACCCATGGTACATGCGAGACTCGGTATGGCCGAGGGTAATTCAGGCAAGCTGGTAACACAGATTCGCGGGAAAGCCCGAACGATTGCAGAGGAAAATCATCTTAAATATATAATTGTCGATGGTTCACCGGGAATCGGCTGTCCCGTCATTGCGTCCATCACAGGCGCCGACCTTGTCCTGATTGTCACCGAACCCACACTCTCGGGTCAGCACGATTTAATGCGGGCAGCGGAACTTACTGCACATTTTAACATTCCCACAATTGTGTGTGTCAATAAGTGGGACTTGAATCCCGAAATCACTCAACAGATTGAAGAGAAAGCGAAAGAGCATGGCATCAAGGCGGCGGGGAGGGTCCGATACGATCCGGCTATTACAAAGGCGCAGATCATGAAAACAACTGTTGTCGAATACACCGGCGGCGCTGTTTCCGGAGACATAAAGTCTCTCTGGAGAAATGTGGTCTATGCGCTTGGTTGAGAAGAGGGGTACACTGCGGAGCTGTCTTTTCCAAATGCGCGGTCATGGCAGAAAAAATTGGATGTAATGTGTGATCTTGTTTTAGAGGCAGAGCATGGTTGCCATCAATATGCAGAATAGAGGTAAATACTTATTATGCCGACTTACGAATATCGATGCAATGAGTGCGAACATGAATTTGAGCAATTTCAGAAAATAACCGCTGATCCGGTAAAGATCTGCCCCGAATGCGGCGGTCCCGTTGAACGGCTTATTACGCAAGGTGGGGGATTCATATTAAAGGGCCAGGGATTTTATGCAAACGATTATGCGCATGGGAATAAAGCGGCCAGCTGTGGAAAAGAAATTCCCTGTTGCGGCAGGGAGACTCCCTGTGATACAAGGCCCTGTGATAAATAGGCTTCATAGATGGAAAAGAAATTTACCTTTGGTCCCGTGCCGTCGAGACGTCTGGGGAGATCATTGGGAATTGACCTCGTTCCCTTTAAGACGTGTTCCTATGACTGTATCTACTGCCAGCTAGGGAGGACAACGAACAAAACGACGGAATTGAAAGAATATTTTCCCGTCGGTGAAATTCTGAGGGATATAAGGAAGAGGTTGGGGGAGATAACGCCCCCCGATTATATAACCCTTGCCGGTTCCGGTGAACCGATGTTGTACAGTCCTATCGAAGAACTTATTCGAGGGATTAAGGAAATGACCGATATTCGAGTTGCCCTTTTGACTAACGGATCACTCTTCTGGATTGACACAGTACGCAGGACCATCCTGGAAGCTGATCTTATTATCCCTTCTCTCGATGCCGGAGATGAAGATACTTTTTTATCCGTCAATCGGCCTCATGGAGGGATCTCTTTTAGTGCGATGGCGGAGGGATTGTGTTCGCTTCGTGAAAGTTTTACGGGTGCCCTGTGGCTGGAGGTCTTTCTTGCCGGCGGCATTACCGATAAAGAGAGGGAAATTGTAAAATTAAAGAAATGGGCAGACCGTATTAATCCCGATTGGGTACAGCTTAATACGGCGGTCAGGACACCGGCCGAGGATTTTGTGCGTACAGTAACGAAGGAAAAAATGGAGGAAATTGCAGAATTTATGGGCCCCCATGCGGAGGTCATTGCAGATTATTCGAAGGTCCACGATCGTGGCGAGTTTCATCTAACCCGCGATGATGTATTCGATCTTCTGAAGCGGCGCCCCTGTTCTCTGGATGATATTTCGAAGGGACTGGAACTGCATCGAAACGAAGCGATCAAGTATGTGCAGGAACTACTGGATCACGACCTTGTCAGAACGGAAAAACGGAATGACAAAACACTCTACATAGTAGATCACAATATATAAAGAAATGAGGTTTAATTGAAAGGAGAACAGAAATAATGGTTGATTGTAAAGACTCTTGCGGAAACCCGGGGAATGATTCGCGTGGGAAAAGAGAGGCTGAGGAGAAGTTGAAGGAAATTACCGAGAGCAAAGCGCTTGCCGACCGTATGGGCAAGATAAAGCATAAAATTATGATTCTTTCGGGGAAAGGCGGCGTTGGCAAAAGCACCGTGGCGGCAAATATTGCCGTTGCCCTGGCCAAGGAAGGTAAGAAAGTAGGGATTCTGGATAGTGATTTTCATGGCCCCAGCATTCCGACGTTATTCAATATAGAGATGGAGCGGCCTGTATCTGATGGGGGATCGATGATTCCCGTAAATTCCGCTAATGGGATCAAGGTGATGTCTATGGGGTTTTTTCTTCAGAACCCGAATGACGCTGTTATCTGGAGAGGACCGATGAAGATGAACGTGATAAAACAGCTTCTCACCGAAGTGAACTGGGGTGAGATCGACTACCTCATCATAGACTTTCCCCCCGGTACAGGGGATGAACCCCTCTCTGTGGCCCAGCTTATACCGGGGCTGGATGGAGCCGTCATCGTGACCACTCCGCAGGATCTGTCTCTCAATGACGTGAGAAAGTGCATTAGCTTCTGCGGGCAGGTTCATGTTCCCGTACTGGGTGTCCTGGAAAATATGAGTGGACTCGTATGTCCCACCTGCAAGACTATCATTGATGTCTTCAAGAAAGACGGAGGCGAAAAAATGGCGAAGGAAATGAATGTTCCCTTCCTCGGCAAGATTCCCCTTGAACCAAAGATCGTGGAAGCGTCGGACAGTGGGAAACCCTTTCTCTATCACTATGCGGAAACAGAAGCCGCCAAGGCATTTGCCGAGGCTGTCAAGCCTATCGTCACCATGAAAGAAAAGGCAATAGCCGAACCGGTGGATATTCCAGAAGTAAAAGGCGATGCAGCCGATTTTAAAATAGCAATACCCGTGGTTGAGGGTCATCTCAGCGCCCATTTCGGGCATTGCGAGGAATTTGTACTCTTCGATGTCGATAGGGAGGGCAAAAAAATCATAAAAGAGACAAGGCTTCCGGCGCCTCCCCATGAGCCTGGACTGCTTCCGGTATGGCTGAAAGAGAAGGGAGCCCATATGATTATAGCGGGTGGAATGGGTTCGCGGGCACAGGGACTATTTGCGGAAAATGGTATAACTGTTGTTGTGGGCGCGGCCTCCGGCAATCCGGAAAATCTTGTGGCAGACTATCTGAACGGGAATCTTCAGTCCGGCGATAATATCTGTGATCATTAAATAAATGAGAGAGATCTTTTACTTGATTTAGGTGAAAAGGAATGCATAAAAACAGACGAGCGGTGTGATGGCATAACTATATGATATATGAAGGGGGTTTTGCATGAACAAGGGCAAGGGTAATCTTGTTGTAAAGAAGTTCCTGTCTCCATCGGAGGGTAAGAATGTTAATGTATATATGCTTATTGATGGGAATGAAGCCGCCGTTATAGATGTTGCCGATGCTTACGACGATATAAAAGATACACTCGATGAACGGAATGCAAATCTTAAATACATCCTTATTACACACGGGCATGCATCACATCTTCGGTCTGCATCTCAGATTAAAAAAGATTTCGGCGGCCAGATATGTTTCCACGAACATGATATTGACCTTATTGAGAAAGCGGATAAGACGTTAAAGCCGGACATTTCCTTGAAGGACAATGCGAAGCTGCAATTGAATGGAACAGAAATTAAGGTGTTTCATATGCCGGGTCATACCAGGGGATCTGTCTGCTATTATATAAAAAATGAAAAGATATTATTCAGCGGGGACACCCTCCTCAAAGGTGAATATGGTAAAATCTGGGGCCCCACGAGCATGGCATTGATGCTGAGGAGTCTGAAGAGACTGAACAACGTCATCCTGTCCAGTTCCACCGTTTATCCGGGGCATGGTGATTCGACAACGATGTATGCCGAGGCCTGGCTCGATTGCCTTGACAATCTCTCGTAGCAGAATCATGAAAAAGTTACAGATCTGAGAAAAATGTGATATCCGGGACAATTATTGAACAAGTAGCGTGGGGCCTCTGTGCCCCACAGATATGTTGCCCACGGAGGGGCAAATCTGTCATTTCGACCGCAGAAGGAAACTTTTTGCAAGGAGGTCAATTATTGAACAAGGAAGATACCACAGAATATACTCGTGGCATCTTCCTTGACTATTTCTATTCCTTCTTCGCGCTGGATATTTCTTCCAGAATCTTCTCTAAATATTCCAGTTCC
>JAUVXT010000169.1 GCA_030603465.1 Deltaproteobacteria bacterium | reverse complement strand
TTTCCTGAAGGCCTTCGACTACGGCATACCGCCTCATGGCGGTATTGCCCTCGGGATGGATCGTGTCGTATCCATGATCCTCGACACACCATCCATCAGGGAGGTGATCGCCTTCCCTAAAAACAGGAGCGCCTTCTGCCCTCTGACGGAGGCGCCTTCGCCGGTGTCTAATAAACAATTGACCGAACTGGGGCTTTTGAATGTGGATGAAGGGTTGCGCATTCCCGGGGAGGAAAGGCAAAATGATCTTATCGATTCACTATCCTGGGTATCCCGCATAGATGTAAATGACGAAGAGCGACCCACCATAACCGCAGCACTGCAAGAAGCGGCCAGCCTGGCGGAATCGGCGAAGAAGAGACGGGGGAATGAAGATCCTCTATTCTCGGTTGCTGCCGTTTATAATCGCACAAGAAAGGGTGACAAGGCAAAGAGATCACGCCTCGCGGCAGAGGGGGAGTTATTTAAAAACGCCCCCGATGTCAAGGGAACATTTTTCAAGGTGTCGAGCATTCTTGAATGATTTAATGGACTCCAGGACGCACTTCTTCACCAGGAAACCGGTCAAATGGATTGGGAAAGATAAATAAAATATATGTTTCGTAGCGCCCCATGACACATGAGGATTATGGGCGAACGAACAAATATTTTTGGAAGAGGAATATTAATGAACCCTGACAATTATTGCTACATAGATCACTCACCAACTGAAACCGGAGAAAATGGAACGCTGAAGGGAAAGTTATTATCCATCCAGCCGAACATATCGGTTCGAGGATGGCCTACCGAAGCTGGTTCGGTAGCCCTCGAAGGATTCCGTGCGCTGGAAGATGCTACAGTCACTGAACGACTGAGAGAGGCGGGAGCAAAAATTACGGGCAGCACACGCATGAGTGAGCTGGGGTTCGGCCTGACCGGGGATACTACTCCCCTGGCCATATCCGACGGAGACGTCGACATAGCGCTTATGACCGATACCATGGGTGAGACCCGTCTTGCGGCATCAATTGCCGGCGCCTTCGGTTTTAAACCGAGCTACGGTCTTGTTTCGCGCTACGGTCTTATCGGGCTCGTTCCCTCAATGGAATGCTATGGCATTATGGCAAAGAAGCCGGAAGATATCGGTTCCGTCATGGGCGTAATCGCCGGTTGTGACAATCATGACCTTTCCATGCCGGAATATCAGGTACCCGACTTCGGTCATCGTGGCAAAATCAGGGAACCAAAGGTCGTCATTGGCACGGTTCGCGAATGCATGGATACCCTGGATACTGATGAAAGAAAGGCCTTCAATGAGACCCTTTCACAGATAAGAAAAATGGGGCTGAAGATTCGGGAATGCAATCTGACAGACTTCGATCTTTTCAAAACAGTTCATAATATAATCGGCTCTGTCGAGGCATCTTCAAGCGGAGGCAAGTACGACGGCGTCCGGTATGGCCACCGTGCCCGATCCACAGAAAACTGGAACGAGATGTATCTGAAATCCCGCGCGGAGTCATTCGGTTTGCTGATAAAGACATACCTGTTTCAGGGCGCCTATTTTCAGTTTGAAAACTATAGCGCATTCGAAGACGCATGCCGGATCCGTGCCCGCCTGATAAAAAAAACAGAGGCGCTCTTCAATGAGGTGGATCTTATCGTCCTACCAACAAGACGCAGGGGCATCAATGCTGCGGACACATCCACGATAGAAGAAGTCTATGACGCCTTTTCCCTTACGCTACCGGCCAATGTGACGGGATTACCCGCCATACATATCCCCGGATCAGTATTCCGGGAAGAAAACGATCCGGGACTGCAACTGATAGGCCCGCGCCTCGGCGATGCGAACCTGATATCTGTGGCAGCTGCACTTTCTCACACGACGTTAGGAGGAAAATAAGGATGGATTATGAAGCCGTGATCGGACTGGAAATTCATGTTCAGTTAAACAACGCCACAAAGATGTTCTGTGATTGCCCAAACCGGCCGGGAGATGAGCCGAATCAAAACACATGCCCGATTTGCCTCTGGATACCGGGAGCCATGCCCAGGTTCAGTCAGGTGGTTCTGGAAAAGGCCACTATGGCGGGACTGGCATTGAACTGTGAGATCCAGAAAGAAAACGCCTTTGACCAGAAGGTCTATTACTACCCTGATCTGCCGAAGGGATTTCAGCTTTCCCAATCCCACCTTCCACTGGCCAAAAATGGATGGCTGGATATAACGGATGAGAACGGCCAACCTAAAAGAATTCGCATCCATCAGGTACACATGGAAGAAGACGTTGCCAAGCTCGTCCATGAAACAGAGGGACACACGCCGATAAGTCTTGTAGATTTCAACAGGGCAGGGACTCCGCTGGTGGAAATAGTAAGCGAACCAGACATACGCACCCCACACGAGGCCATGGAATATATCCGTTCTCTCAGGACACAGATACGATATGTAGACAGCGCCGAATGCAGCATGGAAAGTGGAACAATGCGGGTGGATGCGAACATCTCAATTCGTCCGAAGAACAGCGATAGAATGAACACAAAGGTCGAAGTGAAAAACATGAACTCAATCCATAATGTGGGCAACGCCATCGCGTACGAGATCACCCGTCAGGCCAATCAATTACAGAAAGGGGAGGCTGTCGTGCTCCACACACGCCTGTGGAATCCCGATAAGCATGTAACTGAAGCGATGCGCGGGAAATTTGAAGGGCCCTGCGTTCCCGACCCGTCGGTACCGAGGATTATTGTCACCGATGAATGGCTGAATACATTGAAAGCCCGACTGCCCGAAATGCCCGGCGGAAAGGCCGAACGTTTTTTCAAGGATTACGGCCTCTCCCGTGACGAGGCTGTCCTCATGAGTTCGGAGAGGAACCTGTCCGAGTATTTTGAGGCTGTTGTAAATCAGGACATCCCCCCCCGTTTCGCAGTCCACTGGATTGCCACGCAACTGCTCCCCGCCCTGAAGGAGCGCAACCAAAACGTTGAAGACACACCTGTCACAACTGAACGCTTCTCACAACTCCTCTCCATGCTGGAACGTGATGAAATCAACGCCAACTCGGCTAAAGAAGTTCTGGCGCAGCTTTTTGACAGCACAGAGACACCGGGGGCCGTTATTGAAAAGGGCGGATTAAGGCAAGTTTCAAACACCTCCGAAATAGAGGTAATAGTTGATCAGATCATCACAGAAAACAGATCGGCAGTAGATGATTTTCATAACGGAAAGACAAAGGCGATGGGCTTTCTCGTTGGCCGGGCGATGCAGGCATCGCAAGGCAAAGCCAATCCAAGGCTCATAAAGGAAATGCTGAGCGCAAAACTCGGAAATAATACCTAACGCCGCATAAACACCTTTATTACGAAAGAACCAAACAATTTCCACCTTACTAAAGCCAACCAAGACAAAAGGAGGAAAAGACTGTGAATATATGGGCGGATCGTATCAGGTCCCTGGGCACCGAAAATGCCTTTAAAATAGGCGACGATATAAGGAGCTGCGAAGAGGCGGGCATGACCGTCATAAGGCTGAACATCGGGGAACCCGATTTTACAAGCGCGGATAATATCAACCGGACGGCCATCAATGAGATTGTCGGCAGGAACACCCATTATACAGACCCGCAGGGCATTCTCCCTCTGCGCAAAGCCATCGCAAGACAGGTCAGTGAAAGCCGCGGTGTAAAGATAAGCCCGCAACAGATTGTGGTCACTACAGGCGCCAAACCATCGATCGCTTACACGATAATGGCTTATGTGAACCCCGGAGACGAAGTCATATACCCCAGTCCCGGATTCCCTATTTATGAATCGTGGATAACCTTTGTGGGGGCAAAACCGGTGCCTCTCCATCTGGATGAGGCCAAGGACTTTCGATTTGATGCCGAAGATCTGGAAAAATTTATAAGCAAAAATACAAAGGTTCTCATCATAAATTCTCCCTCCAATCCCACCGGCGGGGTTCTTTCGGAAGGAGACCTCCAAGATATCGGCAGGATAATCAGAGACAAGGCTGGTCCGGATATACGGATTTATTCTGACGAGGTCTACGAAGAGATCATTTTCGACGGGAAAGAACATCGGAGCATACTTTCAATTCCGGAGATGGCAGGGAAGACGATAATGGTGGGCGGTCATTCGAAGTCCTACGCGATGACCGGGTGGCGTTTGGGCTATTCGGTCCTGCCTACCATAGAAGAGGCCATCCTTTTCCGCCAGTTTAATATTAATATCATCTCCTGCACCCCTCCCTTCATTCAGGAAGCGGGGAGGGCCGCCATAGAAAATCAAGAGAATCGCAAGATCATTGCATCCATGGTAAAGGAATTCGAAGAGAGGCGCGATATGGCTATAGAAGGGCTCAACAGTATCGACGGCATTCGATGCACCAATCCGGAGGGTGCTTTTTACGCCTTCCCAAACATTGGAGGAGTTTGTGAAAAACTGGGGATAATAGAGTCATGTGGAAGGCTTTCTCCTGAAACCCGAAACAATACCAGCCCCTCCACACTGTTTCAGATGTTTCTCCTCTATCATCATGGTGTGGCGACATTGGACAGAAGATCCTTCGGCACAATAGGAAGTGAAGGGAGGCACTATCTACGGCTCTCCCTGGCCACCGACATGGAATCTCTGAAGGAAGGAATCCGGAGAATCGACGCCGCGTCAGAAGATATGGAGGGCTTTCGCAAGTTTATGAAAAGAGGTGAACATTTTTATTAAGATACCCCGCGCAGCAAGCTGGCGGAATATCTCCAATCATGTCTGTTTCTATCTTATCGCAGCAAGCTGCGGGAAATTAGACCCTAACGGGGATTTAAAAAAGCCTCCGGTAAATATACCGGAGGCTTTCCTCTTTTGCTTCTATGGTATTTTCTACTTCTGTTCCACGGTAAAGGGTGGAAACTCTATGGGCGGTTTTTTCTCTCCTGCTGGAGGACCCAGAACTTTGCTCGGTTTCTGTTTTTTCTTCAACTTTAAATAATCGAGCACCAGGTCCTTTTTCATAAGCTGTATCGCCCTGGCCGGATCGACACCCTTCGGGCATACATTGGAGCACTCACCGGCATAGTGACAACTGAAAACCCCGTGCGCACAGGCCACCTTCTTTTTCCTGCTTTCAAAGCCTCCGTCGCGACTGTCCGCGTTGTACCGGTACGCCTGAGCCAGTGCCACCGGTCCCGGATATTCGGGATCCGTCGCCATGGTGGGGCAGGCGGCCATACAACAACCGCACTTGATACAGAATGTAAACTGAAGAAAGGCCTCCAGTTGATGGGGCGACTGAAAATATTGCCCCGTCGGCGTATCCATCTCTTCCTTATCATCACGCTGTATGTAAGGTTCGATTGCGACATGACGTTCGAAGAGTGAATTCAGGTCGGGCACCAGGTCTTTGACAATTTCAAAGTTTGGAAGGGGCGCCAGCGTTAATGCCGTATCTGATACATCCAGTATCTGTGTATTACAGGAAAGCATCGGCACACCGTTGATCAGCATGGCGCATGACCCGCATACCCCCATGCGGCAGGAATAACGCCACGCCAGAGTGGCATCCTGCTCATGTTTTATCTGGTGTAGTCCGTCTAGCACGGTCATACCGGATACCACATGAACGGTATATTGCTCCACATGAGGACCGTCATCGCGCTCGGGATCAAAACGGCTTATATAATAGATAATGTCTCGCTTTTTCTCTTGCTCTTTCATTTTTCCATCCTTCCTATACTGCTTTGATCGACTGCACGGCGATGGCAGCATATGTTCCGACGATAAAGAGGACAATACCGACTATCCACAGAGTCACAGTCCAGCATCGCTGACACTGTTTCTTCAATCCCAGTTCGAATATGATTGTCCGCAGACC
>JAUVXT010000285.1 GCA_030603465.1 Deltaproteobacteria bacterium | reverse complement strand
TCCGTCGACTTTGCCGCCGGTGTCTCATCATCGGGGGGAACCCTTGGAATTCTGATTCCTCCCAGTAATCCGATGATCATTTACGGAGTGGTTGGAAACGTTTCAATCGCCTCGTTATTCATAGGCGGCATGATCCCCGGTCTCCTGGTGGGATTCGTTATGGCCCTTGTAGCCTATGTGATTAGCAAAAAACGCGGTTACAGCGGCACAGAAAAGGCATTTTCAGGCAAACGACTTCTTAAGAGTGTGAATGAAGGGAAATGGGCCCTGCTTGCCCCCGTTATTATTTTAGGAGGAATTTATAGCGGACTTTTTACGCCGGTTGAATCTTCAATAATTGCTGTTTTGTATGCTCTCATTCTGGGATTCGTAGTATACAGGACACTCAGTTTGAAAGATGTTTATGATTCGCTGGTCGGAACCTCTATCATATCAGGGACAGTTCTCATCATATTCGGGCCGGCGTTGGCATTTGGGAGATTATTGACCCTGTATGAAATCCCGCAGAAGCTCGCTGCCGCAATAACATCAGTTTCATCGGAATGGTTTATTGTCTTTATGCTTATCAATCTCTTTCTGATTTTTATCGGAACCTTTATGGAGACACTCTCCGCAATTGTGCTTCTTACTCCGATTTTATTGCCGATAGTGAAGGCATTGGGAATAGATCCTATCCATTTTGGTATCTTAATCGTAGTCACTTCAGAGATAGGTTTTTTGACACCGCCCTTGGGCGTTAATCTCTTTGTGGCCTGCGGATTGACCGGCTTGACTCTGGAACGGGTCTCAAAAGCGATAATACCATTCGTCCTCGCTTTGTTTGCCTGTGTCATAATTCTTACCGCTATTCCATGGTTATCTACATTTTTACCCGCACTATTAATGAGATAGCATCTGAATCGGAAAGTTATGGCGAGACGTTTTGGGGTATAGAGACCTCTCCTTCAAGTATGAGATTTGGATTTCATGGGGTGAAGGAAACGATAGTGAAAATAAAATCAGCCCACGGCAGTCATGGAAGGACCTGATGAAACTGATGGAGAGATGAAGACTATTTTATGGGAGGGAGAATAAATAAATGAAGAAAGTTGGCTTTATAGGACTCGGGGCCATGGGATATCCTATGGCCGAAAACCTCTTGAAAGCAGGCTATGAATTGCACGTATGCGACATTAATTCCGAGGCAACAAAAGGACTCAAGGGTGAGGGGGCGCATGTAATCGATCTGCCTCGCGATGTTGCAAGGGTCGCAGAAGTTGTAATAACGATGCTTCCCGATTCTCCGGATGTTGAACAGGTCTATCTGGGTGAAAATGGTCTGCTTTCAGGTGCATACGATGGTCTTATTCTAATTGATTCCAGTACTATAGATCCCGAGGTAACTCGTAAAATTGGTCTTGAGGCGTCTGAGCTGGGCGTCGGCATGCTGGATGCGCCGGTGGGGGGAAATGTTGTGACGGCGAGTCAGGGGAATCTGATCATGCTCGTCGGCGGTGAAGAGTCTGTTGTTAATCAATGTCGTGGCATCCTGGAGACCCTTGGTGAACGAATAATTCATGCTGGCCCTCTCGGAGCCGGAGAAAGCCTGAAACTTGCGAATAACCTGATGACCGGTATTTACGCCTGTTTGTTAGCCGAAGGGTTTTCCTTTGCCGAACAGGCTGATGTCGATCAGGAAAAACTCCTTGATCTTTTAAAGGGAAACCTAACGAGGCTCTTTGAAATGCTTTCAAAAAGAATCCTGGAGAAAAATTTTGAACCGGGTTTTAAGACCAAATTTATGCATAAGGATTTGAAACTGGCATTAAAGCTGGGTCAAGACAATGATGCTCCTCTCCCGTTCGGTTCATTGGCCAAAGAAATGTTTCAGCTCGCTATTAATCAGGGGTTAGGGGACCATGATTTTACGTCGGTGTTTTCTGTTTATAAAAATGAAGGAAAAAGCTAAGTATCCCTATGATGTTTCTGAATTGTCAATCCCAAAGTGGAGAACGGGCGAAACAGTTTTTGTGCAGCTTTTGTCCTTTTGACTTGATGGGCTGATCCATTTTTTGCATTTAGCAGGTGCAGTCTGGAGTTTGGCTACAGGTTCCCTTTAGATCTTGCCGTTAATATCTCTTGCAGGCATCTCCGGGCCCCATAACAATATACTTAGGAGGAATGATTTATGATCACACGCGATGACTCGAAGAGTGAGGCAATTGCGAGGGCATTGGAAGAAGTTTTGCCGGGAGAGTACATCTCGATAAATCTTTTTGAAAGGGTGGCAAATGCCCTTCATCCATTTCCCTATGATGTGGAAGAGGAGCAGGTTCCCTATGTCGTAGTATTTCCCAGGAATGCCGAGGAAGTAAGCGGCATAATGAAATATGCGAACAGGGAAAAAGTTCCGGTATTTGTAAGAGGTTCCGGTACGCAGCTCGGCGGATCCAGTCGGCCTCATACACATGGAATTGTGCTGAATATTCGAAATTTAAACGACCTGGAAATCTACGAAGAGTATGGTTATTTTGAATGCGGCCCAGGGTGTGTTGTTGCGACGACGGATGACATCATTTCAAAGATGGGCTACTTCTTTCCCTTCCACCCCGGAAGCCGCATCATTGCCAATATGGGCGGGTGCGTGAGCAATAACACGAGTGGCCACCTGGTAGATGCCTGTATAGGTAAGCCGTGCGATTATGTGCTGGGTCTGGAGGTTGTTCTTCCCAACGGCGAAATTATCGAAACGGGTACGAAAGGCATGCGCAGACCCGCGGGGACAGACCTGACCCGGTATTTCGCAAGCGGCGAT
>JAUVXT010000226.1 GCA_030603465.1 Deltaproteobacteria bacterium | reverse complement strand
CAAGAAAAGGAAGATCGAAGAATAGATCAATTGGATTTGTGGAGATAAGGTCCCGCCACCTTTGAGGTGGCCAATGGTTTTTAACCGCTTTGAGCGGTTCACATTTTTCAAGCCTCCGGTTTAACCGGAGGTATATGACTGAGTGGCTGTGTACCTTTTGTTTTTCTTGACATATAAAACGGGCGCTGCCCCTATTAATACCTATTAAGATTAAACCTATTAAACAAGATGATTGAAGATACCCGCAAATTGATGCAGGGAAACTCCGACTGTTAAGGAAATTTTTTATTCGCTCGCTAACCCCGCCGCAAGCAACGGTGACTGCGCTCACTGTTCAGTTCAGGAGAACCGACGAAGATGAAGTCACGACGAGTAATTGTCATAGGCGGCGGCCCGGCAGGGCTTATGGCTGCGGGACAGGCAGCTGAAGCGGGAGCTGATACACTTCTGCTTGAAAAAATGAAACGAACCGGTCTCAAACTTTGTATTACAGGAAAGGGCCGCTGCAATATCACAAATATCGTCGAGATATCCGATTTTATTTCCCATTTCGGCAAAACCGGCCCTTTTCTTCGGCAAGCCTTTGCCCGGTTCTTCAATGCCGACCTCATGGAATTCTTCAATGAACTGGGCCTGGAGTTGGTAACTGAAAGAGGCGGCCGTGTTTTTCCTGTAAGCGGCAAAGCGCCGGATGTCTGGAGAGTTCTTCTGCAATGGAATAAAAAGTCCGGGGTACTGATCAAACATTCCGCTCCTGTTGATAAAATACTGACATATAATGAACGCGTCACCGGTGTTGTTTCTCAAGGCACGGAAGTCCCCTGCGATGCCGTTATCCTTGCTACGGGGGGAGTCTCCTATCCGGCTACAGGTTCGACGGGAGACGGCTACAGCCTTTCCGAATCCGCAGGACATACAGTAATACCGGTCCGCCAGGCGCTTGTCCCGCTTGAAACATCGGGAGATGAAGCAAAAAAATTGACCGGACTCAATCTTCGCAATGTCAACACCCGAATGCTTATCAACGGCAGGAAAAAAGGGGAACAATTCGGTGAGATCGCATTTACCGAATTCGGGATAACCGGACCTTCAATTCTTACACTGAGCGGGGCAGCAGTGGACAGCTTGCGCAGCGGGCACAAAGTTACTTTTTCAATTGACCTCAAACCTGCCCTTGATGAAAAAAAACTTGATGAACGTCTCCAGCGCGACATTGCTTCGCGGGGCAGGGAGCAAGTCAGCAGCTTTCTGCGGGGGCTGATTCCTTGGGAAATGGTTCCTGTCTGCCTGAATTTCATTGATATACCTGTCGAGCGCATTGCCTGCAATATCTCTGCAAAAGAACGTAAGCGCCTCAGAACCTGGCTCAAAGATTTCCGGCTGGAGGTAACCGGATACAGACCTTTCGCCGAAGCAATTGTTACGGCAGGAGGAATAGACACCCGGGAGATTGACCCCAGGACAATGGAATCCAGGAAAATAAAGGGACTCTTCATTGCAGGAGAACTGCTCGATATTCAGGGTGATACAGGTGGATACAATCTGCAGACGGCATTCTCAACCGGCTGGCTGGCAGGACGTAGCGCCGCGCAAATAACTTAATCAGGCCCTTGAGAACTGTCCCCGGGAAAGCCCTTATAACTTAAAATTGGAAAGGCCGCGTGATCATATTGAACCTGAATTCATTGCAGGATTTCCCCGAGCAATTTTCATTAATGCACTAATGCCGGCTTGAAATGATTTGTTGGCAAAGGTCATGATTTGGTTTATAACAGGAGGCAAGGAGAATTCGTTATGATCCCACCTCTGACAGAGATAAAGGCGGAGAATCTTGAAAAACTCTCGGGCATCTTTTTTGACATCGACGATACCTTCACGACGGGTGGCAGGATTTATGCTGTGGCCTACGATGCCCTGTGGAGACTCAAAAAAGAGGGCATAAAAACTGTTCCCATAACGGGGCGTCCCGCAGGATGGTGTGACCATATTGCCCGGATGTGGCCCGTCGATGGGATAGTGGGTGAAAACGGGGCATTCTATTTCCGGATGGATGAGAAAGAGGGGAAGATGAAAAAGCGATTCCTCGATTCGGCAGAGGTGCGGGAAGAAAAGCGTGAGAGGCTTGAAGCGGTAAAGAAGGATATACTGGCCTCGGTTCCCGGAACGGCCATCGCCAGTGACCAGCTCTATCGAGAGGCCGATCTTGCCATCGATTATTGTGAAGACGTCGAACCGCTTGGAGTGGAGGCCGTCGAAGAGATATGCCGCATATTCAGGAAGCACGGATGCAGATGCAAGGTTTCATCCATTCATGTCAACGGCTGGTTCGGCGATTATGACAAACTGGGGATGACGAAAACCTTTGTCCGGGAATTGTGGGGTATGAATCTCGATGAATGCAGGGAAAACTTCCTCTTCTGTGGTGACTCCCCCAATGATGAACCCATGTTTGAATATTTCCCCAATTCTGTAGGGGTGCGTGGCGTTCTTCGCTTCGCCCATCGCATGAAATATGTACCCTCCTTTGTAACAGACAGAGACGGCAGTGATGGCTTTGCCGAAATTGCCGACGCAATTCTCAAATATAAGTGATCATAATTAAAATTCGTAAAAGTGAAATTTCACCTATTGTGACACAGTCTCTCAAGGGGAGGAGATTATTGGCCTTTTTACCGGATCAACGGAAATGCTTCGATTGTAGGTGGGAGGATGCCTAATAGACGGACTGCGTCGACGCGGCATCGAATATGTGGAGATGATTCAGGTTCAGGGCGAGGGTCAGCTTGCTCCCCACTTCGATGGTCTTGCGTCCCTCGCTCTTGGCGGTAAATTTAACGCCGTTGATGTTCATATGCATGTTGGTCTCGCCGCCCAGGGGCTCCACAACTTCGACGGTGCCATTTACCTTCCAATCCGGGGGGAATCCGTTATTTCCGTTGTCGATGGTAAAGTCTTCCGTCCGGATTCCCATAACGATATCCATTCCTTCCTTGATCTTTGCGTCTTTTCTTTCCGGAATGGAGAGCTGCAGTTTTCCTTCGAAGTCTATCATCAGTTTCGAGTCCTCCGATATGATTCTGGCGGGCAACAGATTCATGGGCGGGCTTCCGATAAATCCGGCGACGAAGGTGTTTGCCGGTTTTTCGAAGAGGTCTATGGGCGTTCCGATCTGTTCGATGTATCCGTCTCTCATGACAACAATTCGGTCGGCAAGGGTCATTGCCTCTACCTGATCGTGAGTCACGTAGATAATTGTCGCCTTGACTTTCTGGTGCAACAGTTTCATTTCGGTACGCATCTGTGTGCGCAGTTTCGCGTCCAGGTTTGAAAGGGGCTCGTCGAAAAGGAATATGTCGGGTTTTCTGACCATTGCCCTCCCCATGGCCACCCGTTGACGCTGACCGCCCGACAACTCGTAGGGTTTTCTCTCGAGATACTCCGACAGCTCAAGAATTTCGGCCACTTCCTTGACCCTGCGCTCTATTTCCGGTTTTGGTTTATTGCTGATCTTCAGAGCGAAGGACATATTGTTGAAGACATCCATGTGGGGATAGAGGGCATAGTTTTGAAATACCATGGCGATGCCGCGGTCTTTGGGGGCCACGTCATTTATGACGCGATCCTCTATCAGGATTGTCCCTTCTGTGATTTTTTCCAGTCCGGCAATCATGCGGAGTATGGTGGATTTGCCACATCCCGAAGGGCCTACCAGGACGATGAATTCACGGTCGTAAATTTCCAGATTGACCCCATGGACGACTTCTGTTCTGCTGAATCTCTTTACGACATTTTGTAAGATTACATTTGCCACTACGATATCCTGCTTTGCTGCTTCTTATCCACGAAAATAAAAAAAGGGCAGATTTAACAAGGAGTAAATAACAAATTACAAAGTCTGAAGTCAAGGATTCTTTATGTAAAAGGCCGCACCACCTTTCATGCTTTGGGCGCTACATCATCCCATAGGTTTTGAGTTTTTTATGGAGGGTTCTTCTTGTGATACCGAGCCTCCTCGCGGCCTCGCTTTTGTTTCTCTTTGTCAGTTCCAGGGTCCTGATTATAGTGATTCTTTCCACCTCATCGAGCGGCAGATTTTCAGAGACAATATGAGCCGATGGCGATTCATCTTTGATCATGATGGACAGGTCTTCCTCATCAAGATATTCGGATCGCGAAAGGACAACCCCCCTTTCAACGGCATTCATCGCTTCCCGTATATTTCCGGGCCAGTCATATTTGATGAGCCTGTCCATGGCCTGCGGCGTAAAGCCTTTTATCTCCTTTTTGTTTTTTTCGGAAAAGACCGTCAGGAAATGTTGGGCAAGGAGTGCGATGTCATCTTTCCTCTCTCTCAGGGGGGGCACTGTGAG
>JAUVXT010000206.1 GCA_030603465.1 Deltaproteobacteria bacterium | reverse complement strand
GTGGGCGTGATTCCCGGTGGGACCGGAAGATTAAAAGGGGACGGATCATCGCCCGATGAAATTCCAAGATCGAAATACCTTATATTTACGTCTATCTTTTTCATGCCTCTCACGGCGATCTTAAGGCTTTTCGGATAGGTCGCCCCTCCCAAAGATATAAAATCATCAAATGAAGCAGTGTAAATAGTGTTACCGTCTTTTCCGAAAACTTCGACTCTCATCAGATTGTCATTAGCCTGATCGAGCCAGATGGATTGAACAGGCATATCTCCGGATGCGGCATCTATCCGGTGCAACCCCCCCTCTCTATAACCGGTTAGTTTAAAATTGTCACTCATCCGTATGGGTGGTCTCCCCGTAAGGAGTGAAACTGTTTCATTAAATGGAACAGGTATCGGGAAAAACCGCGAAATGTTTTTTTTCGTGGCGTTACCTATGTAAAATTTACCCTCCCCGGGAAGGAACACCTTGAAAAACTTCCCCTTTGCCGTCATGAAAAAATCTGATGGACCAAAAATTGGAATAGCTTCCACTCTCAGGGAAGAGGGTCTCTTTGCCAGGATGGCTACCTTTCTTGTATATCTCCTGTTCGGGTAATCGACGGAGATATTTGCCGCGGCTTTTAAGGTATATCCCTCGGGTTCTATCGTGAACCGCGATACAATTTTCTGTATTTCCCCGGGAGGGAGGGGAAGTTTGTTTGAGACTTCAGGAATCTTCCAGGCGGCGCATCCCATGATGGAAAGGGAGCAAAAAAGGGCCAGTATTATCAGATTCAATTTTTTCATCAGTGAGTAATATTGCTGAATTCGTTGAAAAACCATTTAGTTTAATTACTGTTCAACCGATCAATTTTTTTCTTTAATATCTCTTTCTTGAGGGGACTTAAATTGAGCGCCCTTATGTACATTCTGCGGGCCTCCTTTGCCATACCTGACTTTTCATAGGCGTCCCCCAGGTGTTCGGCTATAGTGGGGTCTTCCGGAAGAATGTTTGCCGCCTCCTTCAGGTATTTTATGGCAAGATCCAGCCTGTCTTTCTTGAAATACAACCAGCCGAGGCTGTCTGTGATAAATCCATTGCCTGGTTTTAATTTGAGGGCTTTTTTTATCAATCTTTCCGCTTCAGCAAGGTTTATCCCCCTGTCTGCGTATCCATATCCGATAAAATTTAGCGCGTCGGCATTATCTTTATCGATTTTCAATATTTTTGTCATTTCATCCACACTTTCCCTGAAGCGATTTGTTTTTTCATAGATAATGCCGAGCTTATAATGCAGATCGATATCGTCGGGGGAAAGTTTAAGACCGTCTTTCAGGGTCTTTTCCGCTACCTCGAGTTGATTGTTTGCCTCGTACAGGGTGGCAAGCAAACCATAAAGATCGGCCTCTTCCTTTTTGTTGACGATCGCATCTTTTATCAGATCTATCGCCTCCGGGATGCGGCCATCTCCTTTCAGAATGAGGCCCATGTGGGTTCTTGCGTTTGTGTATAGGTCCGAATCTGCCGGTATGGCCTTGAATTCTTCAAATGCCTTTCTGTGCTGCCTGTCTTTATCGTAAGATGAAGCGAGAAAATATCTTGTCTGATTATCGCCCGGATATTTTTTTAGAATAGCGAGGAATTCTTCGATTGCCTTTTTGTAATTCTTGCCGTCAAAATAATAGGCAAGTCCAAGGGAATATCTGGCCGCTATGTGTGATCTGTCTTCCTTCAGGATTATTCTGAATTCCTCCTCCGCCTCTTCGTATCTTTCCTGTCTGAAGAAGATCTTTCCAAGTTGCAACCTCGCAATGTTGACGGAAGGATTATCCAGCATAAAATCTCTGAAGAATTCTACTCCCTTTTCGTCATTTTTCTGAATTTCGTACAACAGTGCCAGATCTGTCAATGCCGGTTCAAAAGGTGGTTTTATATTGAGGACTTTTTTAAGCGATTTTTCAGCTTTGGCATAAGATTTTGTCTGGATATATATTTTTGCGAGGTAGTAGTTACCCATCAGGTTGTCAGACTCAATCTGCAGTAGATTGCTCAGTATGTTGATTGCTTCCCGATACTCTTTTTTTTCTCTGTAGAGAAGCCCCAGAAACAGGTAGGATTCCAGTTTTTTAGAGTCGAGTTGAATAACCTTCTTATATTCTTTTATCGATTTGTCGTATTCCTTCAGCTTGGTGTATATTCCTCCCAATAAAAGGTGGGTATCAACATAATCGGGGTTATGGACGAGTGAACTTTTTAATAGCGATAGCGCTTCTTCCGTCTTCTTCTTTCTCAGGTAAAGTGTGGCGATTTCCGTCTTCAGGTAGGGGGATTCAGGATCGAGGCCGAGGGCTTTTTCATATTCCTCTATGGCGCCGTCCAGATTTCCTTCAATGTAGGAGCGTACACCGAGAGAGTAGTGATAATAACCCCCCGATGAACCTTTTACCTTCTCTCTGGCCGCAGTCGCAGTCGTTTGTCCGCTTTCCCCGGGCAGATGAGTGCATGCAACAGTAATAAGAAGAAAAATAATTATCAAAATCCGTATAGTTTTCATGGTATTATAACTTTCACATTATCTGTTCAGAATATCATTTCACAAGGGTAGACAATGGAACAATGCCGATACCTTCTGACTTTAGAGTGGGTATTATTTCCATTATTGCCCGCACGGTGCTCTCATAGGGATGTCCAATAAGAATCAAGGTCTGCCATCGATCCCGGTTTTTTATGAGGTTATTCAGTATCTCAAAGGTGTCTCGGTACCGGCCGCTGTTATCTATAAAGACGTTTCTCGATGCATATCTTATCCCTGTTTTTTTTGCAACCCTTCTACCCATCGAATTATTGGTTGTATAACTATCTACGAAAAAGAGATTTCTCTTCTTCAACTCGCTGAAAACAATGGTTAATTTTTCTTCACTCTCCATGAATCTGGAACCCATATGGTTGTTGGCGCCCAGTATGTCGGGAATGGTCTCGATGTGTTCTTCAAGGAGGTCTATTATTTCCCCTTTGGCCATATGGGTAAACAGCGCTCCTTTACCCGGGTCCTTTTCGGGGTATTCATGGGGTTCCATGGGGAGGTGGAGAATAATTTCCAGTCCATTTATTTTTGCTTTATTGGCTGCATATATAGAATATGGGCGAGAGGAAAGTATGGAAAGAGTTACTGGGATATTCATCCCGATAATTTTATTTACCATTGAAAGATCGTGCCCTATATCATCAATAATGAAAGCTATCCTGTTTCCCGTTTTTGCTTCTTGCCCGTTCCTTACAGTCTTACCTGCAATTTCTTCATTTGTTTCCTGTTGCGGCAGGAAAGAGAACGAAGCAATACAAAAATATAGAAAAACGATACCAAGGCATATGATAATACTTCGCTTTATAGAATAACTCTTCCTCTTTTTCACCCCTTATGAATTCCCTTAACCCTTTTTCATCTTATTGAATATTTCCCAGCTCTTAAGTATGTCTATGGCACGGCTCAATTGATTGTCATTTTCCAATTCATCAGATTTACTGTTCGACTTTTCCTCTTCCCTCTCTCCCTCCTTTTCATTCTCTCCCGCTATATGGCCTTTAAGGTCCTTTTCCCTGATTTGTCTGGATTTTTTTCTGTTTTTATCGGGTACGAGATATTCGATTTCGATATCGGGGCTGATTCCCATGGCCTGAATCAGTTTTCCGCTGGGTGTGTAATATTTCCCCGTTGTCAATTTAAGGGCCGCGCCGTTGTTCAGTGGAATAACTACCTGCATGGAAGCCTTTCCGAATGTCTGTGTTCCAAGGAGTATCGCCCTGCCGTTATCCTGGAGAGCGCCTGACACTATCTCCGATGCGCTGGCGCTGGCGCCGTTAATCAATACAACTATGGGACACAGGGGTTCATATCCGTCATCATGAGCGTTATATACGGTCTCCGATTTTTTGGTCCTCCCCTTTGTTGAAACAATGATTCCCGATTTCAGGAATATGTCAGAGACCTTTATGGACTGTTCCAAAATACCTCCCGGATTGTTCCTCAAGTCCAGTATAAGGCCATTAAGAGAGGCTGCCTTTTTCGTGATAGCGCGCATGGTTTTTTTAAGCTCATCCACGGTGGTTTCCTGGAAGCTTGAGATTCTCACGTATCCTATGTTTTCCTGGTAAATTTTATGCTTGACACTCTTTAACTTTATAATAGCTCTAGTAATTACAAAATCTTTTGGTTTTTCCAGATCCTTCCGCAGGATTGTAATGGTCACCTTTGTCCCCGCCTTGCCGCGCAATTTATGGACGGCATCCATCAGGGTAAATCCCTTTATCGATTTCCCGTCGATTTTGATAATCTGGTCTCCGGCCTTGATCCCGACTACGTATGCCGGTGTATCTTCAATGGGTGATACAACCGTGATAATGTCGTTTATCATGGTTATCTCAATGCCCAATCCCCCGAAGACACCCTTTGTATTGATCTTGAGCTCTTTATATGTATCTGCTGTCATGTAAGTGCTGTGAGGGTCCAGAGTTTTCATCATACCCTTTATCGCACCCTCTATTATGTTATTCGAGTCCACGTCTTCCACGTAATTTGTTTCGATCAGGTCAAGGATTTCGTTGAATAGTTTCAAGTGTTTATATGTATCATTGCCTGCTGAAAAGGCGGATTTCTTGCCATAAAATCCTGGTAATACCAGGAGGGTTATGAAAAGGATAATAAAGAATGAAAGAATTCCCGTTTTGATAAATTTGGTTCTCATTTGGGCCTCCACAATATGTGCTTAGAAATTAATGTAGTACCTTAAC
>JAUVXT010000085.1 GCA_030603465.1 Deltaproteobacteria bacterium | reverse complement strand
AGGAGATTCCGTGAGAAAAATCTACGCAAATAATTGACGCAAACCTGCCACTTTGGTATTGCTGTCTACATGGGAATTGGATGATTGAAAAGTGGTAAGGTTATTTCAGGATTAGGTGGCAGTTTTCGCAGGAATGTGCAGTTAATACGGTTACTGTGGTGTGTGGAGATAATCGGCAACGGGTTCGCATTTATTTGTTAATAAAATCAGGAACAAAATATGTCAAAAAACAGTTTCTTCAATGAGCAAACTGAACAATCGCTTGTCAAAGCGACTATTGTTTCTAAATACTTTGATGTTTGGGCGAGTGTGATTATCTCCGCACAAAAAAGGTACGTTTGGTGATGATGTTAAGGCTACTTTTACTAAATTATGAGGGTAAATAATGGGCGCGAAATCGTCAATAGAGTGGACAGAATCGACGTGGAATCCGGTCACCGGGTGCACAAAAATCAGCGAGGGGTGCGCTCATTGCTATGCCGAGCGTATGTCCAGGCGTTTAAAAGCAATGGGACAGAAGAATTACGTTGACGGCTTTAAGGTTACTCTGCACCCGCATGTCCTTGACCTGCCCCTGTCGTGGAAAAAACCGCAGACTATCTTTGTTAATTCAATGAGTGATCTCTTCCATAATGACATTCCGACATCCTTTATTTGTCGAGTGTTCGACGTCATGGAGCGAGCGTACTGGCATAGGTTTCAAATTCTGACCAAGCGGGCTGAACGACTTTCCGAACTTGCGCCTTTGTTGAACTGGCCTGAAAACATTTGGATGGGTGTAACTGTCGAAAACATTTCCTGCTCAAAGCGAATCGATTATCTACGTAATATCCCTGCGGCAGTACGATTCCTGTCTTTGGAGCCGCTTCTGGAGCCTTTGCCAGATATGGATTTATCCAATATCGACTGGGTCATTGCCGGTGGTGAAAGCGGCCCGGGAGCATGGCCAATGAACAAGAAATGGGCGCTTGATATTCAAGAGCAATGTCGCAAGGCAAACGTACCGTTCTTTTTTAAACAGTGGGGCGGTGTTAACAAGAAAAAGGCAGGCAGGCTACTCAACGGAAGAGTTTATTGTGAAATGCCGGAACAGACCGGCCTTACCTCTGCTGCCTTTGGTTGAAGATACTCTCTTATTTGGGAGTTTCCAGGGACGCAATACTTAAATGAAAATTGGTATTGAAGATATCAATGATCTTTGCCCCCAATGCAGGGAAGAACTGGGTGTGATGGATTTGCTGGGGTTTGGGCTGTAGGGTATGGAGGATTGCCACGTCGCCTGCCTGTGGTGGATTCATCGCAATGACCAGAATGTGACCATGTCAGCTTATTCAGATTACAGAAAAAGTATGGTCCAGCGGTTCTGGAAGTATCAGGGTGCAAGATTCTCTGACTGGAAAGAATGTTTTGAAAGACCTTTTCAGGAAATACGGCAGGCAGCGGAATGTAAACCATCTTGGAGGCAAAAATGATTTCTCATGGCTGGTAGATCAGTTGGAATTGAAATATGGATTGTAGGGGGCAGTAAACTGTTGCACAGCTCAACCTGTGCAAAAATTACACAAGTTGCTCAAGAAGACAAAAGGATGTATCCCGCCTGCTGAGAGAGAAGAAGAGGCTTGAAAAAGGCAGGATAAAAAGGGACAAGAAGAAACAGTAAAAGGTGCAGGACTGATGAAAACTGGACGTATTGATACATCCATTTCGAGAGGGGAATGGCAGAATCGCTCGTCTGCTGGCAACTATTATGGCACTTCAGGCCAAGTTGCCCTTTCTTGATTTTAGCGATCTTAAAGATCAAAAGAGGAGGGAAGTCATTAAAATATGATGAGTATTATTGAGAGGTTTGCTCAAACCACTGTTTACTATTCACAAGTCACTGTGCTGGGATTTGATCATTATAATTCCAAAACCGGCACCGTGGACTACGGGCCAAGGGAAATATCGCAATGTGGCTTTTGGATACAAACTATGATGGTCGCAGTCTGTTTCCGTCCCAAGTATTATTACCAATGACTGGAGAGAAAAAATGCTGGAGCAGACTCGCAAGGAATCTAAAACTCGAAGGCGAAAACTGGAAAGTCCGCCTTATCGAAGAAGACTTCATGAAGCGTATGTGGGATGTGGAAGGAGTGTGACATGGCAAAGGACCTCGTAAATTCACCGGTTGATCGTCAGAACATACTGAATAACCCTTACGCCGTCACAGAGATTCAGAAGGCGACGAAGATAAAAGGTGTCATGTTCGAAGGATCGGCGAGGCTTACCAAGGAACAGGTTGCAAGCTTTTTTGAGATAACTCCTCGTACAATAGATAATTATCTCTATCGAACTGAAGCCGAATTGCGCAACACCGGTTACGAGGTATTACGTGGTAACAGGCTGAAAACATTCAAAATGGCTCTGCAGGATCAATTTGGTAACGAAACAGATTTCGTTACCAAAACAACCATACTCGGCGTCTTCGATTTTCGGGCATTTCTCAATATTGCCATGCTGCTTGCAGAGAGTGAAAGGGCCACATTGTTGCGCCAGATGATTCTGGACATCGTCATTGATACAATTAATCAGCGAACCGGCGGGGGAACAAAGTACATCAACCAGCGTGATGAAGATTTCATATTTGCCTATTTCCAGGAAGAAAACTACCGCAGGGAATTCACAAACGCCCTGCGCGATCATGTAGATATGGGCAATTTTAAGTATCCCCTATATACGGACAAGATATATGTGAGCATTTTTCGAGAAAACGCACGAGAATACAGAAACGTGCTTAAACTTCACGACAAAGATAAGGTGCGGGATACGTTTTACTCCGAGATTCTTGATTTAGTGGCTTCGTATGAATACGGTTTTGCCAAGGTGCTTGAAGCAGCCTGGCAAAACAAGGGAGATAAACTGACACCCTGGGATGTGGACACGCTTTTTAATGAATTTGAGAAGCAGCATCTTTGGAAACCGCTTGTTGAAAGGGTGCGTCATAAGATGGCGAGCAGGGATATGGCATTCCGGGATGCCCTGCACCTGAAGCTTGAAAAGTATATTACTCCGTTGAAGGCCGACGAGTTTGAACGGTTTCTGGGAGAAAAGAGCAAAGAGCTGGTCGAGCGGCTTGAGGAGGCGAAGGACGTATTCAAGAGGCTGAAGGAGCGTGAATAATGCCCATTATTTATCCCACGCTTGAGCAGGCCATTGATGTCCATCGCAAAACAGTGGAAGTCAGCGGGGGAGTTTACATTTGACTGCTGACTACAAACGCACTGGACAGCGCGCTCAACCATATTCAAAACGATGACTATTATCCGTCTTTCGAAGATAAGCTGACATATCTTTTTTTCAGCGCCTGCAAATTTCACTGCTTTGCTGACGGAAACAAGCGAATTGCCATTTCATTGGGCGCCCAGTTTCTTCTGCTCAATGGGTATGTTTTTGTTGCCGGTCGTTTTATTCGAGAGATGGAAAATATCAGTTATCATGTTGCCGCGGGAAACATCGACAGAGAGTTACTGAAAGAAATTATAACGGCATTGTTGAGTGGAAACGAAGACGATGAAGAATTAAAATTGAAAATTTTACACGCGATTACCCGGCAGGATTAAATAATGGCACGAAAACGTTCACGGGGACCGAAAAATCATACATTCAGTAACAAGCTTCTTCTCAACCAGTGGCTCATAAGCCTCTTCGGGATTGATCCCCTGAGGGAACATACACTGAGAGGTAAGACACTGCGGCCCTTTCATGTACTTGCCACCCCCGTATGGAGGGAGTAGACCACGACAATCTTCACAAGTTCTATTACAACCTGGTTGGGAGTGAACTATTTTGGGATAACACCAGCCTCGTTGGCAAAGAGCAGCTTCTCACCTATGAACAGCATATCGTCAGCCATACGCTGAAAATAAATGAAAAACGCTCTCGCCCTATTGTCTGGAAGTACTATCAGTGGCTGACACTTCTATTTATCGAGATCTATCTTGATCGTTACTTTAATGATCGTGAGGGACTGCTCTTCGACCTGAATGAATTCGTGGATCGCTTTAACCGTCATTGAGCGGATTATAAAGACGTTCCACCATATACCCTGGATGACTTGAATAAATTCTGCCTGCAGAGCGCCACCGGCAGCGGAAAAACACTGCTCATGCATGTGAATCTCCTCCAGTATCGGCATTACGCAAAACAAACGGGACAGGACAAGGAATTTTCCCGGGTTATTCTTTTGACACCAAACGAACGGCTAAGTGAACAACATCTGAGCGAGTTTCGAGAAAGCGGCATCCCGGCGGATCTGTATCTCCAGACGCGGGGCGATGGGGAAGGGTATTGCCCTGTAGTTCAAGCGCGGTTATCCTTATCTGACATTGATGCACAAAAAGCTGGTAAAGACTTCATGTTTACTTTATGTTCAAATGAATGTGGGTTCGAGCTGAAGGAGGCGCTGGAACAAGAAAAAGAAATCGGCAACCTTCTCTATTCCGCCGAGCCAAACTGAGCAGGACTGATTCCAGGCGATACGGTTAATGGCGGTATTCATCGAGCTGTATGGATTATGTCGCTGGAAGTGTCATCGCGGATTGCCTGATTGACGCCTATCCTCAGGTGCTGGAGGCGGTTTACGAGACCTACAAGCCTGCCCGTGAAATCGTCGGGCACTGCATTGAATTGCGTGTGCTGGAACGTTTCGGTGTCTACTTTGGCTTTCTGATTGATAAGAGGGAAAAGCAGGAAAATATCTACAGGGAACGAATCTTAGTCAAGACGACGGATTTCTTCAGACGCTTCATTTCCTGGCATATCGCTTAGAGTTCCGCAGATGCGCCGGTGTTTTGTTTCTAATGCCGGAAATTCCGGGAACGGCTTATAAATAATGAGAACATATGAAAGGATAGCAGCAAGTGGTAAGACAACGGAAAGGTGAAAAACGAACAAAGAAAAAGGAACAGAAACTGAAAAAACAGAGGGCAAAAAGGACGGCAATGCCCGCCATCCTGCGCCGTGATCCTCTCCTCGGGGAGGCATTGAGGTATCATCACCCGCTGCACTCCTGCCTGATTAACGAGAACTGGCAGGACATGAAAATGGCAACAATATTCATCGTCAGAGAAGCCCCAACAGGGCTCGTGATGGTGACCTTCTTTATCGATCTGACCGGTTTCGGTCTCAAAGATGCATGGGGGGATTATGGACTTACATCCAGCGATATCGATACGATTAAGTCAAAAAGCGTCGAAGATGATTTGCCGCTGGAGTCATGCGACCTGACATTTGCATCTTCGATAATACATGGGGGTGTTGAGTGGGCGAAGAAATGGGGCATTAAACTTCCCGGGGATTACAAGGTATGGATGCGTATGCTGGATCCCCTCGATGCAGACAATATTGATCTCGATCTGTTCGGGGTGGATGGAAAACCTCTTTTCATGCTCGATGAAGAAGAAGATGATTTTTTATTCGATGAACTTGAGGTTGATTTGAATATGCTGAAAGATCCCATAAAGATAGGAAAAGATGGTCCTTCAAGAAAGCAACTGGATCGTATCGGGGATATCAAGGGCGCGTTGATAAAATTTTCCACGAATCCCGAATTCAATGAAGAATTCAATGACGCAAAATCTGAGTATTCTGGAGAAGCAAAACGTCTCAAGGATATGAAAGAGGAATACAGCGCTTCATTCCTGGACTGGTATGTCCTGGAATGGGAATCGGAATCAGGGGATACCTTTCCGGAAAGATTCGTCGAGGCGCATGGTGATCTTATGAGCAGGGACGTACGTAAGATGATACTCGGATGGCGGGACGTTATAAATGGAATTTTTGAGATAAAGGGAAAAGGATCGGACGGATATCACATGAAGAACCTCATCAATGAGCGGGAATATATGGTCTACCCCACCGTTTCGATTGAGGATTCGCTTTCCTTTGAGATCGGCGATTTCATGGGCGCGCGAATCGTTCCAGTTCGGGATTTTCATACCTTTTCCGGATTTGCCGTCAAGATGCCATGCGATGGAAGCGATAAAGAAAGGGCTGATATTTACAGGACCGCCTTAAAAATTCAGACTCGATATCCCCTAATGGCCTTTAAAGATAATGAAGAAAAACTGAAGAAAAGCATGGAACTGATCCGAAAAGATTATGATGAGTTTGTCGGCTATTTCGGCTCCGATGAATTGATTGGTTCCGGTCGGGAAGTGGTTCAAAGACATCAGGAATTTTTAAGGTATCTGATGTTTGAAAAAAAGGATCCCCAAACTGGTCTTTCAAAGGCTGAAAAGTATAAAAGGGAAGAGGGGAAAGTATACAAGCTCCCCTGGATAAATTATCCTGAAACCTTGCTGAAGCAGCCCGATGTGGGGATGCTGTGTGATCCCCTTGAAGGAGTCACGTTCCTGGAGGAATGGAGTTTGTTCGTTGATATATTCAGAAATCCCGATGCACACACAGGCGGTTGGATAAAAAAGCGTAAAGTGAAAGATGTTATCGAGGGATATCTGGAATCGGATTCCATATCCGACATACCTTTTCGTAAGATGGCGGAAAAATTTCCAGATAATTTTGCGCGTGTAATACAGTATGTATTGAACTGGGAAGAATTCTCCGTCGATATGATCGATGATCTTATACAACATTACAAACCGGAGACCTTTCACAAAGTTCCGGCCCATGTTGCCGTCCTCGACAGCAAGATGGTACGGCTTGCCCAATCTGTCTCAGCTTCTCCAAGGGAAGTTTAATCATTGCAAATCATCGTCTGACCAATAAAGTAATGGGGTAACGTTGTTTCCTTCTGAACTTGTGAAAGGCATTCGCTTTCCAAGTGTCATTATAATTGCCGCGGGGCGGGCGCTGGTCAAATGCGCTACGCTGTCCTGCGAAATTTAACGGGATGAACGCTGGTTCATTACGATCTTTTTGCGATGAGCAGGGTTCTTCCAACTGTTCCGAGGATGCGTTTATCCTGCATTCTCTGTACCTGGTTCCCGCTCATGCGTTCAGAGGACAGGGGGCATTCTATCCGATGGGTTGTTTTCCATCCTGTTTTTGATAGAAGCCGGTAATAGTCGAATATGGTGATCGATCTGTCTTTCCTTCCAGTCGCAAGGCCCAAGCAAGAAGAAGGTCCATTGTGTAATGCCGGGCGATGTATTCCATGTCGTGACCCAATGAGAGTAGAGTGTCGATATTACCAAAATTTGTATTTCCGACAATTTCCGATATTCTGTTTCGACTTACACCAACTATCTCCGCGATCTGCTCCTGGGGCCATCCAAGGCGGCTCAAGCGGATGATAATGGTGTTTCGGCTTGTTTTCTGCCGGACACGGATATCGGAGATCCATGTGTTGACGGTCTGTTGGGTAACACCAAGTTTTTCTCCAATGGCCTCTTCAGTCCATCTGCATTCCGGGTCTGTTGATGCGATATCTCGGGCGACGCGTTTTTTGTCGGAGGCGCTCAGTCGATCGCCATGGCTGGTATTGCATTTCGCTGATTCGAGGAGAAGGGCTACTCTGTTTTTCTCGTAGTCGATGGGTGTGTCCTTCCATTCAACTGCGGAAATCTTCTTGTTTCCCTTTTCCTTAAAGGCATGCCAGCGGTGGATGCCGTCCACGATTACCGTTGATTCTGTGGTTTCATCGTCACCTGTATAGTTGAAGACCCGTTGAATCTTGATTGGCGGAAATTGAGCGCCGATCTCAAGGGCTTCAACATAGGCGCTGATGGTCTTGTCGCTCTTCCCCGCTCTGGGATAGATAAACTTATCCCACGTTAAATCGGAAACAGGGAAAAGCAATGTTGAATTTTCGATATTCAGTTTTGAATCCATGGATTTTGCAGATTTCATAGATTACTCCAGGGAGCCTAAAGGCCAGGGGCTCCCACTTTGTGTTTCTGTGCCTTTATTTTTACAGCAGTTGTATCCTTGTTCACCCTGCGTCTTTCAGCATCTTCTGGATTTCTATTGGCAGGTATATTTGGTGATTCCCGGTAATGGTCAGGCGGCCTGTGCAGGTCTCTCCGGTGTTCAGGTTCTGTATCCGGACAGGGAAATCCAGATAGCTGATTTCTTTAGCTAGGCCATTTCGATCTTCAGTTTTCTTCCCACGGCAGAAGCGGCCTTCTTCATAGTATGAAAAGTCACTGATTCATTGCAGGGATCAAGCAGCCTGTCAAGAGACGATCGACTCGTCTGCATTCTTTTGGCCATAGCTGTCTTTGACAGATTTTTCTCCTTCATTAGCAGTTCAACCTGAAGTGCGATAACCCTTTTGAGGGCTTTTTCCTCAACTTCGCCGAGTAACCCCTCTTCTTCGAGAAAATCATCAAATTTACTGCCTATATTCTTATGCTTCATTTTATTATCTTGCCTCTCTTACAAACTTAGACAATCTATTTCTTGCTAATTCTAAATCAGCTTTCGGTATTTTTTGCCCCTTCTTTATGATCCCGTGTAGAAGAACGATTTGCTTGTTATGTATTGTGAAAAATGTACGAGCTATTCGGTCGCCCAATTCAGATCTGATCTCCCATAAACCATCATGCAGCGATTTAACCAAAGGCATGCCAATTGGCCAACCATACTGAACTGTTTTTATGTCCGTACCGATTATCTTTTTTTCCTCACGAGATAGCTCCTTTAACCAATTTCGTGCCGGTTCATTGCCGGCATCTGTTTTAAAAAATACCACCGATAGATAATGGCTCATTTTTATTCTCCTAACATGTACCTATTGTGGTACTTTGTCAAGGGAAAATTTGGTCCATATGGAAAACAGGGTAAAGCACGAAAGAAGCGAAGCGTTGGACCGCGGTTTTCCTGGTGTCGCCAGTTCCCCGCTGGTAAGAAGCTCTTATCGGGCAGCGGATATGTATCGATCTGCAAAGGACGGGAATAGGCTCTCCGCTCGCCCCCAACCAGTCCCGTTTTAGCACGTTTATAAAAAAGAACTTGATGCCACACTTTATGGGGGTTAATAAAGTTGCGTCTGGAGAGCTACACCCCGCACAGATTTATCATGTGCCTGTACTCAAGAAGTCGACAGAATAAGTTTGGATAGAATAAAGCTGTATGAACTTTTAGATTTAAAGTTTTTGATCACGATATTATTGCGCTGTCTTAAATCTGTGATCTGATAGCAGTTTTACACGTGGGTACAATATCTTGTAGCCACTTTCCCTTGACACATAAGGGTATCTCTTTCTATGCTTCTCACTCAAAAAAGCAAGTTCTTATCAATGATTGTAAAAATAAGGCCAGTGGCTAAAGTTCAATCCCGTTTTAAATTAGGTGGATCACTGATGTACCGAAAACGGTTTTCCCAAATCAGATTGCGACTCGCGATTTCGTGGTTATCAATTCCACTCTTTCTGTTGACCGGTTGTGGAACCATAATTACCCCTAGGGAAGTGAACCTGAGCCTGAGCGGGCGCTATTATGAGGTTATTGAACTGATAGATTATATCGAAAAAACATGAGGTTTTAATGTATTAAATGGGGGTAATCAGGAGCAGGTTTTGCTCAAAGCCCCAACAAATATGGAAAGAAAAGGATAAATTTAGAATGGTATCGCCCAGCTCTCGCGAACATCTCAATACCACAATGATCAATACAGTTATCATACACGATGCTGCAAAAGGGAAGTGGCTGCGTTTTACGAATCCCACGGAGATCATTCGTGCAGACGACATCCGTGAAGTACTCCCGAAATTACAACTGACGGAAAAGATAACACACGAGCGACAATGCTATGCCGCCGGTTTTATCAGTTACGAAGCCGCGGCGGCATTTGATCGCGCATACAAAACCCGCCGCCCTTCCTCGTTCCCGCTGCTATGGTTTGGCATCTACGAAAAACCGGAGATCATAGACCTGTCTGAGCTTGCCATGGACTTCTGTCCGAGACCTCCGGACTGGTCGGAAACGGTAGATAAAAACAGGTACTTCGATGTTATTGCAAAGATAAAAAGACACCTCGAACGCGGTGAGACATATCAGGTAAACTATACAGTCAGACAATACGCTCAATACACCGATGATCCGTGGCCGCTATTTTTGAATATCGCGAGGAACGCGCCGTACGGGGCATTCCTCGAAACCGAAGAATACGCGATATGTTCGGCCTC
>JAUVXT010000236.1 GCA_030603465.1 Deltaproteobacteria bacterium | reverse complement strand
TTTCCATCAAAAGGGTGCGACAGTTGAGAACACAAATCCAGAATGAACTGAGGTCTGCTCCTTCAAGCACAGTAACTGCTTATGATTTCAAAGAACCAAATTATCAAAACTTATATGCAAAAACTTAACCGGAAATTACTGGGAATAAATACATATTTTCACCATAAAATACATTTTTCTGCAAATCTAAGTGCAAGCTGGTAAAGAAGTTGCTCAAATGGAAGAGTGCCTCCGCAACGCTCAATCAGGAGCAAAGGTAAAGCGTACTACAAAAGCAAGCTGAAAAAATATAGACGGTTTTTTAACAGACAACTAAACATGCCTGAATTTGCTGCTATTGCATAAGTGATTATATGACACGTGGAAAAGTTATGGCGACTTCCAGCTGCGCGAAAAGAATGAAAGGAATATGGACGTATGATAAATTGGGGGGCAGGATACTCATTATCCAGGCTTATTGAAGATATCGATATAGGCGAAATTGGCCTGCCGGACATACAGCGACCTTTTGTCTGGAATCAGGATAGAACTGTCAGATAATGTGAGATGAAGGCACCATAATTTGAGAAGGGCAGGGCGAATGAAAAGTAAGAATATATATTTTCTGGCAATTGTATGCGTTATTCTTATAACAGTTTATTCGGGCATCAGGATTCTGAAAACTCAAATTGGTGATTCCGAACTTTCTAACAAGCTGAATGCGCTTATAGAAGACGGGTTAAAGGAAGAATTGTTTCCAGGAGTCGTTCTGCTGGTTTACAAAAATGGTACCGTAAAACACAAAAAGGCCTATGGATATGCGCAAAAATACTCATTCGGCCGCGTAGCGCTGGAAAAACCGATTGAGATGTCCGCCGAACATCTCTTCGATATTGCTTCCATGACAAAGGTCTTTGCCACAACCTTTGGCGTTATGCTCCTTGTGGAGAGAGGGGAACTCGAACTCGACGATTTCCTGTACAAATATATAGACAGGTTTGCCGAGGGAGAAAAAAGAAAAATTACGATCAGGCACTTACTAAGCCACAGGGCGGGACTTACTCCCTGGAAACCGATCTACTGTCATGCGTCCGATAAGGAGAAATCGCTCGACTACATAAGTTCCATCCCCCTGAAATATCCGGTTGGCGCGGAACGGCACTACAGCGACCTTGGTTTCATGATTCTGGGATATCTTATAGAAGGGATCACGGGAAAATCACTCGATCTGTATCTCAAGGAAAACCTCTATGACCCGCTGAAACTACAAAATACGACGTTTCATCCTCTCAGCCGGGATTATAGGAAAATAGCGGCGACATCACACGGAAATCCCCTTGAAAGACGAATGATAGCAGACGACACTTTCGGGTACAAGTGCGATGAAAGCCCGGATGATTTTCGCAAATGGCGGCATTATACACAGAAGGGGGAAGTTAATGACGGAAACGCTTTTTACGCCCATGGCGGCATCGCGGGCCACGCGGGGCTTTTTTCCACCGTTGATGATCTGCAAATTCTGGCGGATCTACTCATAAATAAGGGATCGTTGAAAGGAAAAACCTATATTAGCCCTGAAACTGTGGAGACTTTTCTGAGAAAAGACGAGTTCGATAACGGACTGGGCTGGTCTTTAAATGCAAAATTCATAAAAGCGGAAGGTGCACCCGAGGGAACATTCGGGCATACCGGCTTCACGGGATGTAATGTTGTTGTCATACCCGCAAACAAAACAATCATCATATTCCTTACGAATCGCCAGAATGCGGGTTTGGGGAAGTCGGGATATTACCCGAATCTGAACGCGCTTCGTCGAAATATCGTCCGGACAGTTCTGGAAGAGATTTAAAACTACAAAATGTATGAAACCCGCCTTTCCGGTGCGATAATCACATTTTTAATCATTCAGAGGCAATTAATGCTTGACTCCGTACCTGGGTACAGGGTGTATAGGAATCGTGAGGTGAAAGATGGAAACTTTAACGATCGGAAAACTTGCAAAAGCAGCCGGAGTAAATGTAGAGACAATCCGGTACTATGAGCGCCGGGGATTGATTGCGGAGCCGGAGCGCAGCCTTTCAGGATATCGACATTATTCGGACAGTATACTGACGCGCATGCGGTTTATACGTCATGCCAAAGATATGGGGTTTACACTTCAGGAAATCAAGGAACTGCTCGATCTCTGTGTCGATCCCAATTCCCCATGTATGGAAGTAAAGAATAGGGCCGAATCAAAAATTGCCGAAATCGAAGAAAAGATAGAACACCTCAAAAATATGAAGAAATCGCTGGCAAACATCGCCTCGCAATGCAGTGGAGGCAGCGCGATATCCGATTGCACCATAGTCAAAACACTGGAAAAGTGAAGGGGAAATAGTCGTAGATGTCTCTAATTGCGCCCATAATACTATCGTCATGGCATATCTTGCAGGAATCGGCAATATTCATTCTATTCGGATTTTTGATGGCGGGAATCATAAAGGCATTTATCTCCGATGATTTTGTAGGGAAACATCTGGGAAAAAATTCATTTATTACCGTTGTCAAGGCGTCACTCCTGGGGATACCGCTTCCGCTATGCAGTTGCGGCGTAATACCGGCCGCGGCGGGGCTGAAAAAACAGGGGGCCAGCAAGGGGGCCACGTCTGCCTTTCTGATCTCTACACCCGAAACGGGCGTCGATTCCATAGCCATTACATACGCGCTGCTCGATCCCATAATGACAATCCTGCGACCGGTTGCCGCCTTTTTTACGGCTATATTTGCGGGGGCTTTCGTGAATCTTACCGACAAACCTGAAAGAGAGGAAATAAAAAAAGATTTTGAAACAACATGCGCAGCCGATTGTTATTCCGAAACTTCAGACCCAACAAGCATATGGCAAAAGTTGTCAAGGGGCGTCCGCTACGCCTTCACCGATCTTTTGAGTGACATTGCCGGATGGTTCATGGCAGGAATCCTGATTGCCGGGGTAATATCGGTATTTCTTTCACCCGATTTTATTTCAGAATATCTCGGGGAAGGGCTGTTCCCCATGATAGTGATGCTGGTGATCTCCATTCCTCTCTATATTTGCGCCACCGCATCCACGCCGATCGCCGCCGCGCTCGCGTTAAAGGGCCTGTCGCCGGGGGCCGCCATGGTGCTTTTACTGGCAGGACCCGCCACCAATATCGCCACACTGACCGTTGTTACAAAAATCCTTGGAAAAAGGGCGACGGTTATCTATATTCTGTCAATCGTTGTGTGCTCGCTTTCAATCGGCTATGCGACAAATCTGCTCTATGCGGCAATGGGATTGGACATTACACGATGGGTCGAATCGGGAGGCGCGGAAGAGCATGGAATTATTTACACGGCATCCGCCCTCATTTTTATCGGTCTCATAATTTATAATATGGTGCGAAAAAGGAGACAGAATCAGGAAAGCTGTTGCACATGTGAAGGGGCGGCAGTCAAACAATAAATCGATAAAACTACGCCGATACGGGGGCAAACGCGGCCTTTGTCAGTTTTGCCAGGTCTTTGGCCGAAAGTTCGATCTGAAGGCCCCTCTTGCCGGCGCTGACATAAATTGTTTCAAAGTCCAGAGCGCTGCCGTCGATTACCGTTTTCAACTCTTTCTTCTGCCCCAGGGGGCTTATTCCACCCAGGATATAGCCTGTTGAGCGCTCCGCCTTTTTCGGGTCTGCCATGCTCACCTTTTTGGAACCCATCGATTTTGCAAACGCCTTCAGATTAAGCTGTCCCGATACGGGGACAACGGAGACCGCAAGTTCGTTATTATCGAGGGATACCATCAATGTTTTGAAAACCCGGGCATTACTGACATTCAGTTTGAGAGCCGCCTCTTCGCCGTATGATTTGGACGCATGGCTGTGGCTGTGTTCATAGCGATGTAACGTAAACGCGACCTTTGCCTTCTTTAAAGTATTTATTGCTGGAGTCATAATTTAGCCGGGAAATCGTAAATATTCAACTTGACATAACTTTAACGTTAAAAATATGAAGAGTCAAGCACCTGCAAAGTCAAATTAAATCCTTGACTTTTAACATAATGGGCGTTACACCAGAGTTGAAAATCAGTTTGTTATATAAATCATAACC
>JAUVXT010000103.1 GCA_030603465.1 Deltaproteobacteria bacterium | reverse complement strand
GAACAAAGATATCCCCCAGGAAATCGGTAAAGTCAATTAATTTTATTTGATCTTTTTCCGTAGTAAGAAGAATCTCCGCCTGGCACTCGGACGCGGCCCTCTTGATCCTGACAGGATCTTCCTTTTTATATGCATGATGATCGGGAAAGGATAGGGTGCCGGCTATTTTTCCTCCGAGGGATGCCACTGTCTCCCTGAAATTTTCCGGTTCGCCTATGCCTGAGAAGGCAAATATCTTTTTCCCTTGCAGGTATTCGCAGGGGAAAAAATTTTCCGATTTACCGTCAGCGAGGTCTTTTGGTCTGCGATAACCGGTAAAGACAGGCCTGCCGGGAAATCTTTTTTCAATCATATCTCTTATCGATGGACCTCTTTTCTCTTCGGCCCCCGACAGGAGAACGATGTCCGCCCTATTTAAGGCGCCCGGCGGTTCACGGAGCCCCCCCCTGGGTATAAGGAATCCATTCCCGAAGGGTCTTTTCGCGTCCAGGAGAAGAATGTCGATGTCTCTGAAGAGGGAGCGGTGTTGAAATGCGTCATCCAGGATAACGAGGTCTATATCAAAGCGTTTCAGGGCGTATTTCGCCGCCATGTATCTGTTCTTTCCGGTAATAACGGGGATATTGATCAGTGATTTTGCAATCAAGACCGGTTCATCGCCCGCCTCGCGGGAGTTAATCAGGACCTTTTTGCCGTCTGAAACAACATTTACAGGCTTTCTGGTCTTCCCGCCATACCCCCTGCTCACAACAGCCGGTTTATAACCCTTTTCCTGAAGAAGATTTGCCAGCATTATGACTGCGGGGGTTTTCCCCGTCCCTCCCACCGTTATATTCCCAACGCTGATGACTCTGGCCGCGACCTTCTTTTTTCTTGATATATTCCTGTCATAGAGAGTATTTCTGAGATAGACAATGCCACTGTAGAAGAGAGAAATTAGGTATAATGGGAAAAGTCGACCCAACATCCGGTCTTCATGCGATATTCTTGAAAAGATTGTATGAATGTTTGCCATGCCCTGCCGGTTGAAGAGTTGTGAAACGTTTCAGCTTTAAAACTGAGTTTAGATATTTCCGCGATTTCCTGGATTTATGCCTAAAAATCAAACTCAGTTGTTATCGCCATTTAATTGCATATTATAGAGTTTAAAGTATTCCCCCTTCTTTCTCAGGAGAGAGGTGTGTGTACCCTCCTCAACTATTTTCCCGTCCACTATGGCTATGATCCTGTCTGCGTTTCTGATCGTGGAAAGCCGGTGGGCTATGACGAGAGTCGTTCGCCCTTTCATAAGATTCTCGAGGGCTTCCTGGACCTCTATTTCAGACTCCGTATCCAGAGATGATGTGGCTTCATCCAGAATAAGAATGGGGGCATTCTTTAAGAGCGCTCTCGCTATGGATATTCTCTGCCTTTCACCCCCCGATAATCTGGCCCCCTGTTCACCTATTATCGTGTCAAATTGGTTCGGAATGTTGACTATAAAATTATAGGCATTTGCCGCCTTTGCCGCCTTTATGATTTCTCCTTCACTCTTTTCTATGTCACCATAGGCGATATTGTTTCTGATTGTGTCATTAAAGAGGATCGTCTGTTGGGTGACTATTCCGATCTGGGCCCTGAGAGATTCGACAGTAACGTCTCTTATGTCGAGATCATCGATCATAATATTACCTTCTGTCACGTCGAAAAATCTGGGAATGAGGTTTACCAGCGTTGTCTTTCCACCACCGCTCATGCCGACGAAGGCTACCGCCTCACCCTGTTTGATGGTAAGGTTTATATTCTTTAAAACCGGCTCATCTCCATAGCTGAAGGTGACGTTGTTTATTTCTATCTTGTCCGAAATTTTCGGGAGTTTTACGGCGTTTTCTCTGTTCATTATTTCAGGCGTTTCATCCATAACATTGAATACCCGAATAGCCGCCGATATGCCCTGTTGAATCGTGTTGTTCACGTTGGTAAGGCGTTTTACCGGTTCGTAGAGCATGATGAGCGCGGTGAGGAAGGAGAAAAAATTACCGGGGGTCGAATTCCCTTTTAATACCTGAAGACCTCCATAAAAAATGATTACGGCAATAGCGAGACCGCCAAGGAATTCCATAAACGGGCTCGACATGGCCCGTATCGATACGGACTTCATAAAGAGTTTGAAGAGGGATTCGTTTTCCCTGGCAAACCTTTTCCCTTCATAATCTTCCATCCCGAAGGCCTTTACTATTCTGGCGCCCGATATGGTCTCCTGAAGAAGGCTCATTAATCCCCCCATCGTTACCTGGGTTCTGGTTGCCACGTTCCTCATCATCTTCCCAAATTTAGCTATGGGATATATCGTCAGGGGGAAGACAAGGGTGGCGATTATCGCCAGTTTCCAGTCACGGTAGAAGATCAGGAAAGCAAGGCCTATTATCGTGAATGAATCCTTGCAGATGCTGGTAACGGCCTCTGACACGGCGCCCTGAATGAGATTTACATCGTTAGTGATGCGTGACATGAGAATCCCTGTGGGATTCTTCGAAAAAAAGGATAGTGACTGTCTCTGTATGTGATCGTAAAGGTCATTTCTCAGATCGGTGATTATTCTCTGACCGATGAAATTCATGATGACCGTTTGACCATAGCTGCACGCGCCCTTGATGGCGTATATTATGATGATGGCCATGGGTATCAATTTCAGCATGCTGGCATCTTTTTTTATGAATATGTCATCCAGCACAGGTTTGACAAGCGCCGCAAGTACCGCCGTCGTTGCTCCCACGGCGAGCATGCACAGAGCGGCGAAGATAAATTTCGGGATGTGAGGTTTTACCAGTCTTAAAAGCCGCTTGAATATAATCATAGATATGACCTCATATTTCAGTCTTCAGAAGCTCGCAGGCCATGGCGGCCGCTCTTTTGGCCGCTCCCGGGTTCCCCAGTTTTTCACTCACCTTTTTCAGCTCCGCCTTAATTTCACTCATCTTTTTTTTATCAGCGAGTATATCTAATACCCCTTCGGCCATTTTTTCAGACTTTGCATTGCCCTGGATAAATTCGGGGGCGACAGTCTTCCCCGCTATAATGTTGACCAGCCCTATGTGATCGATGTCGATAAATATTCGGCCCATCAGATAGGAAATGGGAGAGACCTTATAAGCGACAATCATCGGTGTTCCAAGAAGGGCCGTCTCCAGGGTGGCAGTACCCGAAGCAACCATGGCAATATCCGCGAGCGCTATTGTATCATAGACCGCATTTTTTGTGATCGTTATTTCTGCCGGATAATGTCTAATTATATTCGTCAGAAAATTACTCTCCAGCGTATCGGCCAGTGGTAAAATGAACTGGGTTTTCGGTATCTTTTTCTGCAAAATAACCGCCGCGCCGAGCATCTCCGGAAGCAGCTTTGCCACCTCATTCTCTCTGCTTCCCGGGAGAATCCCCACGGTGGTAAAATCCGCTTTGAGGCCGAATTCTTTTAATGCCTCTTCCCTTGTGTAATTTGTTTTAACTACATCGAGGAGCGGATGTCCCACGAACCTGACATCCAGTTCTACATCATCGTAAGCCTCTCTTTCAAATGGGAGGATGACGGCCATTTTGTCTACAGTTCTGCCAATACTGTGGATTCTGCCTTTTCTCCATGCCCATACCTGAGGACTGATATAATAAAATACCTTTATTCCGTTCTTTTTTGCCCATTTGGCCAGAGGCATGTTGAAATCGGGATAGTCTATAAGTATCAAGAGATCGGGGCGGGATTTCCTGAGGGATTCTTTCAACTGCCGCCTTACTTTCAGGATGGTCCCCAGCTTGGAAAATACCTCCGTCAGTCCTACGACGGCCATATCGGCCGAATTGGCGACGAGTTCAACACCCGTTCTTTTGAGCCTTTTCCCTCCGATCCCGTAGAAATATAAATCCGGGTTTAAAGACAGCATTTCCCTTACCAGGTTTGAACCGTGTAAATCTCCGGACGCTTCCCCCGCAATGATCATAATCTTCATTTTTCGCGGATTATCGGGACACATTATTGATCACATCACAGATATGGAGTATTTCCCGTTTTGTGAGTTCGGGAAACATCGGGAGGGACAAGACTTCAGCGGCGCACCCTTCACTGGCCGGCAGGGAGTCCACCTTTCTGTCAAGATTGGCAAAAACCTCCTGCTTATGTAGGGGAACAGGGTAATAGATCGCCGATGCTATTTGGGAATTATTCAAACACTCCCTGATAGCCTCTCGTTTTCCCGATCTTATGGTAAACTGATGATAGACGTGCTTCGATCCATTTTTTTCCTCGGGGAGTATCGTGTCATCCCTTTTTATGTTTTCCCTGTATATCTCCGCGTTTCTTATCCGTGAATCGTTAAATTGGTCTATGTTCTTGAATTTGACCCGTACTATGGCCGCCTGAATGTTATCGAGCCTGCTGTTGTAGCCTACTATTTTGTGATGATACTTAACGAAGGTTCCGTGATTTCGAAGCATCCTGATCTTTTTGGCCGTGCCGTCATCGTCGGTGATGATCATCCCTCCGTCACCATAGGCGGCAAGGTTTTTACTGGGGAAGAAGCTGAAGCATCCGCAATCCCCGAAAGTTCCCACTTTTTTCCCCTTAAATTCGGCGCCGAATGCCTGCGCGCAATCCTCAATAATCTTCAGGTTATGTTTTTTGCCTATAGCAACGATTCGATCCATTTCCGCGGGGTGGCCAAAGAGGTGGACGGGGATTATTGCTTTCGTTCGTTCGGTAATCTTTTCCTCTATCTTATCCGGGTTTATATTGTATGTTTCAGGATCAATGTCCACGAATACCGGTACTGCCTTGAGGTTGGCCACGACCTCTGCGGTAGCTATGAAGGTAAAAGGGGTGGTAATTACTTCATCGCCTTCGCCTATCCCGAGGGCATCCAGGGCGAGAAGGAGGGCGTCTGTACCGCTTCCGACACCTGTGGCGTGGGAGATGTTGTGATATAAAGCGATCTCTTCCTCCAGCTTGGTGACATTTTCCCCCAGTATAAAGTTTGCGCTTTCGAGGACCGCCTGTATTGCTTTATCTATCTCGGGTTTAAGATTTCTATACTGTCTTTTTAAGTCTACCATCGGGATCATTTTAATGAACCTCTCGAGCCACTTTCATCTTGTCGATTATCCGAATGGCAAGATCCAGGGATTTTCTTCCCTCTCTACCCGAGACTGCTGGAGTGTCCCTCGATATTACTGAGTTTATAAATGCCTTGATCTCTTCTTCCAGGGGGTCGCGGTCCTCTACCTCAACGTTGTTGCTCATGATTTCCGTTTGTCCGTTGTCACCCTGCTTCCTGGAAAGTGAAACAAGTTCTCTTCTCCCATAGTCGACGGAGTGATATCCGTCATAGCTGAAAAACCTTATCTTCTGCATCTTTTTATTTGTTATCCTGCTGGCCGTGATATTCGCCACACAACCGCTCTCAAATGCGATTCTCGCATTGCTTATATCTATTTTTTCGGAAAGGACGGAGATCCCCACGGCCTCGACATTCGCGGGTTGGGAATTTACGATGTGTGAAATTATATCAAGATCATGAATCATCAGATCCAGAATCACATCCACGTCGGTGCCCCTGTGAAAAAATGGGTGGAGACGGTGCGATTCTATGAAAAGAGGCCTCTCTATAATCTTTTCCAGGGCCACTATCGCCGGATTAAATCTTTCTACAAAGCCGATCTGGAGTATCGCTTTTTTGCCTTCGGCGATTGATATGATCTCATCCGCCTCTTCAAGAGTCAAAGTGATGGGTTTTTCCAGGAGGGTGTCAACCCCCGCCGACAGGAAATCCTTTGCCACGGCATGGTGCCCTTCCGTTGGGACGGCTATACTTACGGCATCCACTTTCTCTATAAGGTTGCGGTGGTCGAAGAATGCCTCACAACGGAATTTCTCCGCTGCCTTCAGGGAGCGCTCCTCTACGATATCTGCGACACCAACGATTTCGCAGTTTTCCAGCGTTTGATATTTCTTGAGGTGATAGGTTCCAAGATGTCCTATACCTACCACGCCGATTCTTATCTTATCCATTTTCTCCTCTATCTGCAGACTCCTCGCTCTGATCTCTCGATAAATTCGATAAAATGGTCTACTTCGGGCAGATTTTCGACCTCCTGCCGCACCTTTTCTATTGCATGGGAAAGTAGAAGTGAGGACCTGAAGATGATTCGATAGGCCTCTTTCAATGTCTTGATTGTTTTGTCTTTGAAGTTCCTTCTTTTCAAACCTATGAGGTTGAGTCCATGAAGCTTTGCCCTGTTGCCGGAAGCCGTCACGTAGGGCGGAATGTCGAGTGTAACAGCGGAAGCGCCTCCGATTATTGAGTGGCAGCCGATGCGCGTAAATTGGTGTATGCCTGTCAATCCCCCTATTATTGCATGATCCTCGACATGGATATGACCGGCCAGATTCGCCGCGTTGGCCATTACTATATTGTTTGCCAGCTTACAGTTGTGAGCTATGTGGCAGTAAGCCATGATTAAATTGTTGTCTCCCATAGCGGTCATGCCGATGTCGGCGGCAGTGGATTTGTGTATGGTGACAAATTCCCTTATAGTGTTATTATTACCGATGATAACTTTGCATTCTTCTCCCACAAACTTCAAATCCTGGGGAATGGCCCCTATGGATGCAAACTGAAATATGCGGCAGTTGTTCCCGATTTCAGTAGGGCCTTCTATGACTGCGTGTGAGCCTATGGTTGTTCCTTTGCCTATCTTCACATGTGGGCCGATTACGCTGTAAGGGCCTATTTCAACGCCTTCCTCGATTTGCGATTTCGGCGATATAATTGCTGTGGGATGTATTTTCATCTTTTTATGTCTTCCAGTTCCTTTTCAAGTATTGCTATTTTTTGCGATAGAGCTTTCAGAGTCTTTCTCATCTCGGGCAGCCTCGGAACACATGCCTGAGCCCGAAGCCAATCTTTGTGGGGCATATGTGGAGACCCCGCCACTATATTGTTGGGCCCTATTTCTTCATGGACACCGGATTGGGCCGCGATCATTACATTGTCGCCGATTTCGATATGGCCGACGATTCCTGACTGCCCTCCGACTATTACGCTATTCCCAAGTTTTGTGCTGCCGGATATCCCGACCTGAGCAACGACTACCGAGTTTTCACCTATAATAACGTTGTGGGCAATCTGTACCAGATTGTCTATCTTAACACCCTTTTTTATCCAGGTCTTTCCCAGAGTGCCGCGGTCTATGGTGGTGTTTGCTCCAATCTCGCAGTCGTCATCTATCTGTACGATCCCTGCCTGAGGCACCTTCAGGTTTTCCCTCCCGGGGTTGGCAAAACCAAAACCGTCGCTTCCCACGACAACACCGGCATGGATGATTGCCCGTTTTCCTATAGTGCATCTTCTGTACACAGTTACATTCGGGTAGAGGATGGTATCTTCACCTATTGCCGCGCCATTGCCGATAGAGACGCCGGGATGGAGAATTGCCCCTTTTCCTATTTTTGCCCTATGGCCTACATAAACTCCAGGGTAAATAGTAACACCTTCTCCAATTAGAGTACCCTCACCGATAAAGGCATCATCGCTGATTCCTTTGGGATCTCTTTTTTCGGGATAGAATAAGGCAATCGTCTTGGCCAGGGCTGTGTAGGGGTCTTTTACTATAATGAGGTTTTTGTCGGATTTCTTTATTTCAGACGAGACTATCACAGCCGATGCGCCTGTGCCTTTAAGTTTCTTTTTATATCGGGGATTTGCTATGAACGTGAGATCGCCCGCACGAGCCTCGTCTATCCCCCGTATGTCTGTAATAATTACATTGCCATCTCCGCATACGGTTCCTCCTATATACGCCGCAATCTCACTCAGCTGTTTTCTTGTTGTCATCTAAAAAATTACCGGATCTTTACTTCTTGGAGTGGTATAGCTTGTTGTATTCTTTTATCACCGTTTTTGTCAGATCGTTTGTTTCGGAATGATAGAGGAGGACTCCCGTGTATTGCCCCGAGCTTATGTCCACGATCATGGAATAGCCTTCTTTTTTTCCTGTTTTTTTCACTGTTTTTACTATTTCAGGTATCAACCTCTTCTTGATTAATTGTTCTTGCCTCGCCAGTTCCTCGTTTGAATCCTCAACGAGTCTCTTGTAATCTTTAAACTTGCCCTGGTAGTCAAGCTCTTTTTTCTCGTATGCCTCTTTGGTTAATACTAGACGCTGCTTGTCAAGCTCAGCCCTGAGGTTTCTTAGTTTGTTTTCCCTCTCCTTCAAGATGGCCTTTTTTTTCTCGACAGCTGCCTTTACAACCCCTAATTCCTTCTTTCCGGCATCGGACTGAAAGAATATCTTTTTGACATCGACAAATCCTATCTTGTCAGCCGCGGCAGCTGACGCGCTGAATACAAGTAAAAGAACTGCTACTAAAAGGTATACACTCTTCTTCATATCTTTGTTCCCCTTATCTATTAAGATCTCTACATGAACATCCCTATAGTGAATTCCCATCTGCTTGAAGATTCACCTTCTTTTTTGTCGAGGACGTGTCCCCACTCAAGTCTTAAAGGACCGATGGGGGAATACCACCTGACACCTGCCCCCGCCGTCTTTCTCATATCGCTCAGATGATAACCGCTCTCCCAGGCATTGCCTGTGTCAAAGAATACGA
>JAUVXT010000293.1 GCA_030603465.1 Deltaproteobacteria bacterium | reverse complement strand
GTTGTAGTTTGCGCCCTAACATCCAATTTAAAGCGTGCTGCCGCTCCAGGTAATGTATTATTAAATAAAGGCGAATCCAATTTACTAAAAGGAAGTGTTGTCAATATTTCCCAAGTATTCACTGTTAACAAAACCGATTTGTCAGAAAGAATCGGAACCCTGTCTGAAGAAAGGCTTTATCAAATATTAGAAGGTATAAAACTTCTTACAGAACCTCGTGAAGTTGACTGAAAATATTAGCGGCACCCAACGAATTTTCTGCACCTGACCAGACACTGATGCGATCTATGAATTTTCCGATAGCTCTCAATCTAACCATCTTATTTCAGTCAGCATCCATCTCGATTGCGATTCTCCTATATGATAGAGACTCACTCGGCATAGGGATAGGAAAGCCTGACAAGCTCTGCAAAGGGCTCCACCTTTTCTCGAAAGTCCACCTGTGAAAGGGCTTGATTCGCGGGGAATTCCGGGTATAAATATTCCAGCTTTGCTTCAAGACGAAATGAGTGTTAAAATGGCAATAATTACAATTTTGAGTGGGACCCCGGAAAGGCCCGAGGCAACCGAGATAAACATGCTGGGGGGGACTTGGGGTCAAATCTTTATTCTTTAATGCTCACACCAAGAATCTTACCATAAATGCCAAATCCCCATAAATTCAATGATAAAGATTTGACCCCAAGCTTCTCCAAGCTTCTTCGTCTTTAGCCTCCAGTGATTGAGAAAGAAGAAATCTTGAGATTATAAAAACAATGCCATATAATCATGTCGATAACGGGTTGACAAGAAAGGAGATTGTGAAATGGCGGACAAGACAAACGCGGATCACGTATTTTACAGAAACCCCAGAAAGTTTTATCCCACAGCCGAGAGGGGCAAAGGGATTTACATCTATGACAGTGAGGGGAAAGAATACATCGACGGTTCCAGTGGCGCCGTTGTTGTAAGCATTGGCCACGGAGTCAAAGAAATACAGGATGCCATGATAAAACAGGCAGAATTGATTTCGTTCTGCCATGGTTCCCAGTTCACTACAGACAAGGCCATTGGGCTTGCCGATAAGATATGCGCACTGGCGCCTCCAGGCCTGGAACGGGTATATTACAATTCCGGTGGATCCGAGGCCGTAGAAACTGCGATAAAGATGGCAAGACAGTACCAGGTCGACAGGGGTGTCCCCTCAAAATTCAAGGTGATATCCCGATGGACCAGCTATCACGGGAACACACTGGGAGCCCTTGCGCTGGGCGGTCACACGGGCCGCAGAAAATATTATCAGCCGATGATTATGCATACTCCACATATAGTCCCATGTTATTGTTACCGCTGCCCCTTCGATCTGAAGCCTGAAGCATGTCAGGTGGAATGTGCAGAAGATCTGGAAAAAATGATCCTCTATGAAGGTCCGGACTCGGTGTCAGCATTCATCGCGGAACCCGCCGTGGGTGCGACGGCGGGCGCCCTTGTTCCGAAAGACGGCTATTTCCAGAAGATTCGAGAGATCTGCGACAGGTACGATGTCCTCCTCATCGTCGATGAAGTGATGACGGGCATCGGAAGAATGGGTAAAAATTTTGCGATCATGCACTGGAACGTCATCCCCGATATGATTATAGCGGGCAAGGGATTAGGCAGCGGCTATACACCTATAAACGCCGTTATCACCACCGAAAGAGTACATGGCGCTATCAAGGAAGGGAACGGGGCCTTTGTCCACGGCCATACGTACAGCCAGAACCCCTGTTCATGTGCCATCGCATCAGCCGTTCTCGACTACGTCAGGGATAACGATCTCGTCAACCGGAGCGCACAGATGGGAATCTATTTACTGGATAAACTGAAAGAACTCAACAAACATTCCATAGTGGGAGACATCCGCGGTCTGGGTCTCTTCGCCGGAGTCGAACTTGTAAAAGACAGGGAAACAAGAGAACCCTTTGACCCGAAGGCAAAGATCAACACGCGTATCGGAAACCGCACTTTTGAAAAGGGGCTGATCTGTTATCCCGGCGGAGGCGGGGCAGACGGTATCAGGGGAGACCACATCCTCCTTGCACCCCCCCTCACTATTACAGAGGAAGAAACAGACAAACTTGTACGGATACTGGACGAATCTATAGGAGAAGTAGCGAAGGAAGAGGGCTATTAGCCTTGTTGAAAATATGGTTCTTTCGTAATAAAGGTGTTTATGCGACGGCTCATCAACTTAAATGCGAAGAGGTGAAAATATTGTACAGAGGAGTGCATCTCTGGCAAACAAAAAATCCGGCTCGTTACTGTTGTTTGAGGCCGTACTTCTTCAGCTTATACCTTAAAGTCCTTTCGGTGATACCTAGCATTTCGGCGGCCCTGGTTTGATGATGCTGGGCCTTTTCCATAGCCCCTTCTATCATCTGGCGCTCCAGGGCCTCGACAGAGTCTTTCAGGGGGCCCGGTGCCTTCTTGTAATCACTGAAGAGGGGGGAGGAGATATCACTACTGAAGGGGAGCTCCCTCACAGATATGATGGGATCCCGCGCGACGACGGCCGCCCTTTCTATGATATTTTCAAGTTCCCTTACATTGCCCGGGTAATTGTATTTCAAAAGGATGTCCATGGCCTCGCTGCTTAGCC
>JAUVXT010000251.1 GCA_030603465.1 Deltaproteobacteria bacterium | reverse complement strand
CATGAGAAAAACCATTCCCGAAGATTATGGTCTCCTCCCCGATGGAGACGATCCGGGAACTACCGTGCGCCGGGATGAGACTCCCATCGACAACGAACCGAATATCCCTCTGTCCTGCGTGCTAAAAACCCCCGCCTTCTGGATTATGGCCTTCTGCTTCAGTATGGGGATCATGGTAGAGATGATGGCCTTTATTCATCAGGTGGTTTATGCCGTAAATATTAATATTGGAAAAATTGCGGCGGCATCCTCGCTGGGTTTAATATGCGTTGGAAGTATCTTTGGAAGATTTTTCTTTGGCTGGTTGTGTGATGCCTTTAAGGATCCAAAATATTCCGCATCGCTGGGTCTTCTGGTAATGGCCGCGGGGATGCTCATGCTCCTCAACATCAGTTCTATTACGGGTCTCTACATATACTCTGTAATTTTCGGCTTCGGCTACGGGTCAATCTCACCCGCTCTGTCATCACTGGCATGCGACAGATTCGGAAGAAGAATCCTCGGATCCATACTCGGCATACTCATCTTTTTTGCCACCGGAATAGGCGGAGGGATGGGGCCTCTGATCGGTGGGATGATATACGACCACTTCGGGACCTATACCCATGCATGGCAGTTTAACCTGATCATGCTCCTGATTGTCTCTATCCTTATGCTGACCATAAAGCCAAAGAAATAAATATGCCCGCAGCTTTTACACTGCGGGCATATCTGGTGGGCCGTACGAGATTCGAACTCGTGACCAACGGATTAAAAATCCGCTGCTCTACCAACTGAGCTAACGGCCCTGCATTGTCTCAGGAAGGCACCATAACTAGCAGGAAGCATTTTCGATTGTCAAGAAGAAAATGCAAAATTCATGCAAGTTATTGTTTAAAAAAGGGGTATATGTTAAGTGAACCTGAACAATCAATATTATTATGATGACTTTTCCGTTCATTTCGGATGTATTTCAAGAATGTGCTGTATGGTTATTAAAAATGCGTGACATTATAGAAAAAGTTCAAATCAACATGCCCTTCCAACTGCTGGTTGATCACTACCTCCCGCTTGTCCTGGAGAAAAGGATCAATCCCGAAATCGGTTTCGATTGTTTCGTTCTGGATAAATTCAAAAGAGATGAATTCAGAGATGTTGCGGACAGGATTACAGATGCCGGCCTTACCATCACGATGCACGCACCCTTCTTTGACCTGAGGCCCGGGGCGGCTGACCCTAAATTGAGGGCCGCATCCATAGAACGCCTGAAACAGTTCTTCGACCTTGCCCCCCTTTTCAAGCCGAAATCGATAGTCTGCCACATAAACTTCGAAGAAAAATACTATGTCAACCTTGAAGAGATGTGGCTGGAAAACAGCATCGATACATGGGGGCGCTTTATTAATATCGCAGCCGAACTGGACGCGATTATAGCCCTCGAAAATGTCTATGAACAGAGTCCCGCTTATCCCGGGCTTCTGCTGGATTCCTTCAAAGACGTGCCGCAGATAGGATGTTGTTTCGATACGGGACACTGCAACGCATTTTCCCGTGAACCCCTGGAGGCATGGATGGACAAAATCGGACATCGCATAGGAGAAGTTCATCTCCATGATAACGATGGAACGGCGGATTACCATGATCCGGTCGGCGATGGAACATTTCCCTTTTATGATTTTTTCAAAATTTTAAAAGAGAGGGACATCGAGCCCATAATAACATTGGAACCCCACACGGAGGAAACACTGTGGCGCACCCTGGAAAATATCAAGAATATGAAACTCCTGCAATGTCCGGATAACTAACCGCTAATCATCTGGAGGCATTTTTGCTCAGGTATACCGTAAAAAGATTACTTTTCATGATACCGCTTTTGATCGGCATCACGATCATATGCTTTGCCGTCATTCATCTGGCGCCCGGTTCCCCCACCGATATGCAGACGAGTCTGAATCCGAAGGCGTCGCTGGAGGCAAAAGAGAGGCTGAAGTCCCTCTACAATCTGGACAAACCGCTTCATGAACAATACTTTCTGTGGTTGAAAAGGCTTGCCGTTCTCGACCTCGGCAACTCCTTCTCGCCGGACCGCCGGCCTGTTCTGGACAAAATAGCGGAGAGACTGCCCATAACCATCACCATCAATGTCCTCTCCATGATCCTCATCATGATTGTGGCCATTCCCATAGGGGTACTCTCGGCGGTTCGACAGGATTCATTCTTCGACAAGGCCACCGGTGTCTTTGTCTTTGTCGGTTTCGCCGTTCCCACTTTCTGGCTGGCGCTCCTCTTAATGATCCTCTTCGGCGTAAATCTGGGCTGGCTCCCCATTTCGGGGATACGATCGCTCAATTACGAATACCTCACGCCCTGGAGCGCCTTCTGGGACCTTGTCAAGCATCTCATAATGCCCGTAATCCTCTCCGCCTTCGGGGGCCTGGCTGGACTTTCCAGATACATGAGGGCGAATATGCTCGAGGTAATACGCCAAGATTATATAACCACTGCCAGGGCCAAGGGGTTGAGCGAAAGGATCGTCATATACAAACATGCCCTGAGAAACGCGCTCCTGCCCGTAATAACGATCCTCGGACTATCCATACCCGGCCTTATCGGTGGGAGTGTAATATTTGAAACAATCTTCGCTATCCCCGGGATGGGGCAGCTTTTCTATATGTCCGTCATGTCGAGAGACTATCCCCTCGTCATGGGAATTCTCTTCATAGGCGCGGTGCTGACGCTGCTGGGCAACCTCATTGCCGATATGTCTTACGCCGTGGCCGATCCGAGAATAAGGGTGTCGTAACAGCATGAAAACAGATTTCTGGCACAGATTTTTGAGAAACAAGATGGCCGTCGCCGGGAGCGTGGTGGTAATCTTTCTCTTTGTAATTTCCATACTCTCGCCGTGGATCGCGCCCTACGATCCCAGTGCGATAAATCTAAAGAAAGTCCTCGTGTCACCATCGGTCAATCATATATTTGGAACGGATCAGCTGGGGCGCGACATATTCAGCCGGATGATCTGGGGTTCCAGAATATCCCTGAAGGTGGGATTCGTGGCCACAGGAATCTCGATCCTTATCGGAGCCATACTGGGCGCCCTGGCGGGATATTACGGGAGATGGGTAGACGCCATAATCATGCGCTTTGTCGATATTATGCTGTGTTTCCCCTCCTTCTTCCTCATTCTGGCCGTCATCGCAATTCTGGAACCCTCTATATGGAACATCATGATAGTCATAGGGCTGACGAGTTGGATGGGTGTCACCCGTCTGGTACGGGCCGATTTTATATCGCTGAAGGAGCGTGACTTTGTCCAGGCCGCAAAGATCATAGGCGCCGGCGATTTTCGGATAATATTCTCGCATATTTTACCCAATGCCATGGCCTCCGTGCTGGTGGCAGCCACACTGGGAGTCGCCGGGGCAATCCTGACGGAATCCGCCCTCAGTTTTCTGGGGATCGGAGTACAGCCACCCACGCCTAGCTGGGGAAATATTCTCACCGCCGGCAAGGATAACATAGATATCGCCTGGTGGCTTTCACTTTATCCGGGGCTGGCTATCCTGATTACCGTGCTGGGATACAATCTGCTCGGCGAGGGAATACGAGATTCTCTCGATCCCCGCCTGAGAGACTGATATAAATTATTGGAGCAACTATTATGTTGATCGACACTCACGCGCATCTGGAGATGAGCAAATTTGACAAAGACAGGGACGAAGTCATAGAAAGGGCCCTGCAAAACGGCATCGATGCCATTATCGCCGTAGGGATAAATCTTAAGGACAGCGAAAAGGCGATCGCCCTGGCGAAGAGTCATAACGCTGTCTATGCCACAGTCGGCGTGCACCCACACGACGCAAAAAGCATCGATACAGAAACATACGA
>JAUVXT010000258.1 GCA_030603465.1 Deltaproteobacteria bacterium | reverse complement strand
CACACCTTCATAGTGTCCGCAGATCAAGACGATCCCCTTTTTTATGGAAAGATCTTCTGCAATTTCCTGCCTGAATGTCTCGCCCTGTGGTGACAGGAGTATTACCTCTGTATTATCTCTATCGGAAATGACATCATCAAGTGCCCTCGCAATGGGCTCAACCTTCATCACCATTCCGCCGCCACCTCCGAAGGGAGTATCATCGGTGACCCTGTGCCTGCCTGTGGCATAATCGCGTATGTTATGAAGATTGATTTCTATCAGAGATTTGTCGATTGCCTTCTTTAAGAGACTTGCGTCGAAGGCAGCGTGAAACAATTCCGGAAAGAGAGTAAGGATGTCGAACCTGATCATCTCATTTTACAACCCCTCAAGCAATCTTACAATTAAGACGCCCCTTTCGATATCCACCAATTTTATTACATCTTCTATGGCGGGGAGAAGGATTTCTCTCTCACTTCCCGCGCAGACATATACGTCATTACCTCCAGTGGGAATGATTCGCTCTATCCGACCTAGCCTTTGCCCGTCTTCCGTTACCGCTTCAAGTCCCAGGATGTCTCGCCAGTAATATTCATTATCCTGCAGTTTATCAAGTCTGCCGGACGGTACAAAGAGATGGAAGCCCACCAACGCATTTGAGGCGACTGCATCCTTTACCCCTTCAAGATCAAGCAACATGGATTTATTTTTGATCCTGACAGTAGCGATTCGAAAGGGTATGGCGCTCTGCTTTGTCGCTCCGATGTAAATTTCCTCCAGGGATTCGAGCGTCCCAGGTGATTCCATGTAAGAAAGCACCTTCAGGCGACCCTTTAAACCGCTGGATTTGATAATCTTGCCTATATTAATCAGGTCATTCAATTATTCTATGATTTCTAAAACCGCCCTCTTGCGAATCTTGGATGAAGCAGCGCTCAAGATTGTTCTCATCGCCTTTGCAGTCTTCCCCTGTTTCCCGATGACTTTTCCAAGGTCTTCTTTAACTACCCTCAATTCGATTACGGAAGTTTGCTCACCTACCACCTCAGTAACTACAACTTCATCAGGGTTATCTACCAATGCCTGAGCCATATACTTGACCAAATCTTTCATCGTTACAACCTCCTTTGATGGACGTTAAATGAGCCTATCACCCTATCCCTGCGTTCTTCTTGCTTATTGAATGATTCCCTTCTTTTTAAAGAGACTCAAAACAGTTTCTGTCGGTTTTGCTCCCTTTGACAACCATTCAGATGCCCGGTCTTCCTTCACGTTAACTACAGCGGGGTCCGTTTTGGGATCGTAATTTCCAATGATTTCAATGAATCTTCCATCCCGGGGAGATTCACTGTCTGCCACGACAATTCTGTAATATGGTCTCTTTTTCGCTCCCATTCGCGCTAATCTAATTCTAACAGCCATACCTTAAGAATATAACCTCCTGAAATTTTCTAGTATATGAATAACATATATCAAATATTATTAAAAGGATAAATTACCTCTCATAAGGGACTTCATACCCCCTTTTGTCAATTTTTTCATCATTTTTCTCATTTGTATATAGTTTTTCAATACCCTGTTGACATCCTGGACAGTGGTTCCGCTTCCTCCGGCGATTCTTTTTCTCCTCTGCCCGCTTATGATCTGGTAGTTGCGGCGTTCTTTTTTCGTCATTGAATCTATAATGGCAGTCGTTTTAGTCAGCTCTCCCTCATCCATCTGAGCATTTTTCAGAGCCTTTATCTTCCCCGCACCGGGAATCATTCCCAGTATATCCTGCAGGGGGCCCATTTTTCTCATCTGCTTAAGCTGGCTTTTCAGATCTTCCAGTGTAAAAGAGTCTTTTCTTATCTTTTCTTCCAGTTTTAATGCGGCCTTTTCATCTATTGCCGTCCGGGCCTTTTCGACAAAGGTCAGGATATCGCCCATATCGAGAATCCTGGAGGCCATTCGTTCCGGATGGAAGACTTCCAGGGCATCTATCTTTTCACCCACGCCAACGAATTTTATCGGTTTCCCCGTAACCTTTCTGAGAGATAAGGCCGCCCCCCCTCTGGCATCGCCATCCATCTTGGTCAGTATGACGCCGTCTATATCGAGGAGTTCATTGAAATTTTTGGCGACGGAAACGGCGTCCTGTCCCGTCATGGCATCGGCTATAAGCAAAATTTCCGTGGGTTCGACAGCCCCCTTGATCCGTTCCAACTCACCCATCAGTTCCTCATCTATATGCAGTCTTCCCGCAGTATCAATGATGAGCGTATCAAAGCCGTTATTCTTCGCTTCTTCAAGGGCATGGAGGCAAATTTTGACAGGATCAGTTACATCCGGAGAATTGAAAACACCTGCCTTGATATTTTCACCAAGTATTCTCAATTGCTCTATTGCAGCCGGTCTGTATACATCGGCCGAGACGAGTGCCACCCGTTTCCCCTGGCTTTTCAGATGATGTGCCAGCTTTGCCGCCGTAGTCGTTTTACCGCATCCCTGAAGACCCACAAGCATGATGGGAGCCGGGAACTTTTTTGCAAAATTTATCTGACTGCCGGCGCCTCCCATCAATTCAATCAGCCTTTCGTGGACAATATCTACCACCTGCTGGCCCGGTGTGATGCTGTCGAGAACCTCCTGACCCAGGGCCTTGACCCTGACATCCTCTACAAATTCCTTTACAACCTTGAAATTTACGTCCGCCTCGAGGAGGGCGATTCTGATGTCCTTCAGAGCGGCATTCACGCTTTCCTCATCGAGGATTCCCCTCCCTTTGAGTTTTTTGAATACGCTGTTCAGTCTTTCTGTCAGATTTTCAAACATAAATTATCCTTTGGAACTTCCGAAAGCATCATTATCTTGTGTTCTTTATGATGAGACATTTGAGTCCCCTGATCCTGCTTTCCACGAATTTCGATTTCTTCTTTGCCGCATCGTAACTGGGAAAATCTCCAAGTTTGACGCGGAACCACGTGCCGCTCGATGCCAGTTTGATCTTGTCGATTGTGGGAGAAAGTTTCATCTTCCTCAATCGGGAGGCGAGGGCCTCTGTTTTCTCCCGCTCCCTAAAGGATGCCACCTGAATAGTATAGATGTATTTTTCGACCGTTCCGGTTTTGGCCTTATCCGTCAGCGTATCATAAAAGGTAAGTTTAAATTCATCCTTTTTCTTTTCTTCCCCCGGCCTTTGTGCTGTTTTTTTCTGTTCCTTTATTTCGGGGACGGGCTCTTTTTCCCTTGTGATTTTCTTCTTTATTGTATTGGGTATGCCCCTCACTATCTTTTCAGGGTAGCTTTCTATGTTTTTTCCGACGATCACGCCAAAAATGAATGAGAAGAGCAGCAGCAACGATACGGCAAGGGTAAAGAGGACTAAACCAAATTTACCCAGTTTGAATTCGAAATCTCCCGTTTTTCGTGATTCCATCGGTCACTCTTTTATTAAAAAATTGTTTGACCAGGGGGGTCGGTGATGCACTTACCCTGACGATAATTTTCTACATCCTTTCGGGGGCCGAGACCCCGAGCAACCTGAGGGCATTTCCGAAGACCGTCCCAAGCGATTTAATCAGGAAAAGTCTCGCCTGCGTCAACTTCGTGTCATCGGACACGACCCTGTGCTTGTTGTAATAACTATGAAACAGGGAAGCAAGGGCATTGATATAAAAGGGAATACGGTGAGGTTCCAGCGCCTTTACACTCCCTTCGACCAGTTCCGGGAATCTGTATATAAGTTTGATCATATCATATTCCTCCTGTTCCGTCAGGAGGGATA
>JAUVXT010000219.1 GCA_030603465.1 Deltaproteobacteria bacterium | reverse complement strand
AAAAGGCCGGGAGTCTCACAGACACCCGGCCTTTTTGAATGGCAGGTTAAGCCCTGTTTCACGTCAACATAATAGTATAAACTACACCCTCCATTTTCACTAAAGATCAAGGATACTCTGAAGTTTCATCGATATCGACATGTCACCGCCAACCTTGAGTTTCCCTGACATAAATAGCGACATTGGATTTGCCTCTTTATTCATCATGGCAACGAAGTCTTCGGCATCCATGGTGAGCGTGCATGCCGCATTGTCACTGGCACCTTCGCCGATCTCACCCGGTTGTTTTGTCAGATCAATGCACCAGGTCCCGCCCTCTTCTCCGTTTACGACAAACTGTACCACGGCGTTGATAGACGACCCCACATCAGGATTTGCCTTCAGTTTTCCTTTGAATTCTTCGATGATCTCTTTCGCTGTGCCAGCCATGTACTTAACCTCCTGAATATATTTTTTTCACCCCTCGCAGCAACATGGGGTGTTTTACCCGCACACACTTGCATATCCAACGCTTTACCATAGGAAGAAAGAGCCCCCTCTGTCAAGAAAAATGTCGCATGACGCAGGGCCTATCGGCCCAATTCTTTCAGAACAGACGGCGCCATCATATGCCCCGAGAAAATCAAGCTACTCCCTCTCTTTTACCTCCATTATTTTTCTGAGCTCTCTTTTAAGCACCTTCCCTATGGCACTCATGGGTAACTCATCCATAAACTCTATAACCGTGGGAACCTTGTATGGCGCAACCCTCTCTCTCATATAGACTGTGATGTTTTTCTTCGTCTCCTCGCCCTTCTCCTTACCCTCCTTCAACACAACCGCAGAGGCGACAATTTCAGAGCCCGGCCTTTCAGGATCAGCAAGGCCGATTGTTGCCGCATTTTCGATATCGGGGTGCTCTACCAGGATATCATCGACCATCCTGGTGAATACCTTAAATCCCGACAGATTCACCACATCTTTCAGCCGGTCTTCGACGTAGACATATCCATCCCCATCCATGCGGCATATATCGCCCGTATATATCCATCCGTTCCGGAGTGTATTGGCCGTCTCCTCCGGCTTTTTATGATATCCCTCTGTAAACACCTGGGGTCCCTTCGCTATCAGTTCCCCCGCTTCACCCATGGGCGCCACCTCCCCCGATTCGGGATCGACGATTTTTACCTCCGTATCTATGATGGGAATCCCCACGGACCCCGCCTTCCTGGTACCGCGATGGGGGAGAGCGGTAATAACGGGGCTCGTCTCCGTCATGCCCAGTACCTCTATAACCTTTCCCTCGCCGACGATTTTCTCGAATTTCTTTATATATTCGGCGGGAAAGGGTGAGGCGCCGCTGATAAAAAATTTGACAGTGGAAAAATCGAGGGTACTGAATTCGGGGACTTTCATCAACTCCATATAGATGGTGGGGACATTGACGATGATGGTTGGTCTGTATTTCTTTATAGACGCTATTATATGCTTCAGGTTTCTGGGATCGGGTATCAATACGGTGGGGGCACCCATAACTATCGCCCACATCCCTATGAAATTGCCTGCCTGGTGAAACATGGGAAAGGCTGAGAGGGCGAGGTCTTCTCCCATACGCAACCCCACCCACTCTTTCATCTGAACCATGTGGTGAACAATGTTATTATGGGTGAGAATGGCCCCCTTGGGAGGTCCCGTCGTACCTCCCGTATACATCATCAGGCAGGGATCCGCGGGAGAAATGCGAACAGAAGGAGGATTACCCCGGTTATTACTCAGAATATCCATGAATTTCGTCACATTTACCCCGCTGACGGGAGTCACCTTGCCTGAGGGGATCTTCTTCAATAATTTTCCCAGATTCCTCTTGAGCGCCGGCAGAAAATCGGCAATGGAGACGGCGATAATCGCTTTCACTTCCGTTTTATGGATTACCGAGCTAACCTTCGCGAAAAAAACATCCAGTGTAACGAGGATCTTTGCCCCGGAATCTTTCAACTGGCATTCAATCTCTCCGGGTGTCAGGAGTACGTTGATCCCCGTATAGACACAGCCCGCCTTCTGGATACCCAGCAATGCGATATAACAGGCGGGAATATTCGGTAAATGAACACCCACCACATCACCGGCATGACAGTCGTTAGAAATGAGGAACCGGGCGAATCGGTTTGAAAGGGAATCGAGTTCTCTGAATGTTATGCTCTTTCCCATATAGTAGAGCGCCGCCCTTTCGGGAACCGTCCGAAAGGCATCTCTCGTATATTCGGTGTATGTCACTCTGGGATATGTCAGTGTATGGGGAACATTTCCGTCATAGGATTTCAACCATGGTTTGCCGGCATACACATCGTCCATGTTATCTCTCAACAACGACCTTTCGACCCGTTACAGATAAATGGGACTATTTATTGGTGTCGCAGTCGACACGAGACACGCCACTCCATCCATACGTGTCCTCTCGCTCAATGAATCAAAATCCGACGGCCTGCCCATCCTTCCTCGGATCGGATGCCGCGCAATAGCCGTCTTCCATCCGGCAAATCAACTGGCCGCCGCCAAAAAGGTACATATTGCTACCTTCCATAAACCTGTGGCCGCGCTTTTTCAAATCCTTTATGACGCTGTCGGGAAACCCCGGCTCAAGGGCTATGCGAAAGTCTTCACTCACATACCATCGGGGCGCGTCACAGGCGGCCTGCGGATTCTGCAGATAGTCAAAAATGCGAACCACCATCTGCACATGACCCTGCGCCTGCATATGTCCCCCCATTACGCCGAAACTCATCAGCGCATTGTTATCCTTCGTCACGAATCCGGGAATAATCGTATGGAAGGGGCGTTTTCCTCCGTCAACGCAGTTGGGGTGCTCCCTTTCCACGACAAAACCCCGTCCACGGCACTGGAGGTTTATTCCAGTTCCGGGGATAACGATGCCCGACCCGAAATCCAGATAATTAGACTGGATGTAGGAAACCATCATGCCTTTCTCATCTGCGGCAGTCAGGTAAACGGTGCCTCTATCGGCAGGAATACTCGATCGTGGATGCATGGCACGATCCATCTCTATCTCCTCGGCACGTTCTGCCAGAAATCTGTCATCGAGCAATGCCTCAGGCGAAACAACCATACTGTCGGGATCGGCAATGTGACGATGTGCCTCGGAAAAGGCGATTTTCATCGCCTCTATCTGGAGATGAAGACTGTCCGCCAAATCTACGGGATACCCGGAAATATCGTGATGTCGTAAAATACCGAGCGTTATCAGTGAGGCAAGTCCCTGCCCATTGGGGGGAACCTCGTTGAGTTCTATTCCCCTGTATTCTAATGAAATGGGCTGCACCCATTCGGATGCGTGTTCTCCCAGATCTTCCATTGTGAGGGAACCGCCGTCCATCTTCGCCGTGCGCGCGATTTTTTCCGCCAGTTCGCCCCGGTAGAATGATTCACCCTTCGTATCGGCTATGGATTGCAACGTTGCGGCATGGTATGGGCACTTGAAGAGTTCTCCCGGATAGGGCGCCCTTCCCCGGGGCATGAATGTCCGGGCAAATTCCTCAAACCTGTCACGTAATGTCTCCGCATTGGACCATCGCTTTGCAATGACAGGGGGAACGGAAAAGCCGTGGCGCGCATAGTGGATGGCGGGCAGGAAGAGATCGGTAAAGGGGAGCCTGCCGAATCTGTCCGAAAGTTGTACCCAGGCATCGACGGCACCGGGAACGGTCACCGTATCCCATCCCCGTTCGGGCATTTTCCCCAGGGCCTCAAATTTTTCATAGGACCATGTTTTTGGAGAACGTCCGGAACCGTTTAATCCGTGGAGTCTTTCGCCGTCCCAGACAAGGGCGAAGGCATCACCCCCGATGCCGTTGCTGATCGGTTCCACCACGGTCAGTGTAATGGCAGTAGCGATGGCGGCATCTACCGCATTCCCACCTTTCTGCAGCATTTGCAGCCCCGCCTGAGCGGCCAGTGGGTGCGATGTGGCAACAACATTTCTTGCAAAGACAGGCATTCTCTGCGACGGATATGGAAAGTCCCAGGAAACATTCATAGCTAAAGCAAACCTCCCGTCTTTGATCTTATCAGGTGTTATTTTAAAGTGTGAGAATCTTTTTATTTACCCTTTTTGCGCCGTACAGTTACCGGCTCACCGCCGATTCCCCAGCTATCCGTATCCACTTCATCGATGGTTACAACCGTCGTCTCGGGATTTTTCCCCAGAACGTCGACCAGCAATCGCGTTACCCCCGCTATCAGTTGCGCCTTCTTTTCCGGTGTAACCCCTTCGTTTGTGATTTTTATATTGACATAGGGCATATAAGCTCCCTCCATAGAGGTGTATATCTAAGGATTGAGTCCCTCTCTGAATATTATCTCGGCGGCGATGACGGCGGCCTTCCCGCAGACATCCGGGCATTTGTCACGATTGTGTCCCCCATCATTGTGAAATCGGTCCCTCTCCTTGGCATCCGTCATTTTATATGATCTGCCTAAAAGACTCTTCTGTATCTCGGCACATATCGAGTTGCCCACACGCTCATGAAAGCTTTCTCTCGCCTC
>JAUVXT010000162.1 GCA_030603465.1 Deltaproteobacteria bacterium | reverse complement strand
CTTCCCCTCTGTTCATGCGGTAAGGATGGTCCAGGAACTGAACCGTTATATCGACCTGGCGCAAAAGGTTATTGACCAGACTCAGAGAAGGGTACTTCAAGGAGAATCGGTCCCGGCATCGGAAAAAGTGGTTTCTATCTTTGAGCCCCATACTGACATCATAATCAAGGATCGCAGAGATACGTACTATGGTCACAAGATATGCCTTACAGGCGGGGCTTCCAATCTCATACTCGATTGTGAGATTCTGGAAGGCAATCCCGCGGATGTGACACTGGTTGAGCAGATGCTTGAGAACCAGAAAATGATCTACGACAGATATCCTTTAAAGGTATCCCTGGATGGTGGCTTCGCATCGGAGGACAACCTGGAATTGGCAAAGGGTACGATGAAGATAAAGGATGTCTGCTTCGCGAAGAAACGCGGTCTTAATGAGGAGGATATGTGCAAAAGCTCCTGGGTGTATAAGAATCTTCGTAATTTCCGTGCCGGTATAGAGTCCGGCATTTCATGGTTGAAGAGATGTTTCGGTCTTGCACGGTGCACGTGGAAGACGTTTGAGTCGTTCAAGAGCTATGTCTGGGCATCGATTGTCAGCGCCAATCTGCTGACATTGGCACGAAAGCAGATGGCATAAAGGGTCTTTAGGCTGAAAATCAGCATAACCACAGAAGGCAATGGAGAAATGTATCTGAAATCAAGCACTTAGGGACTGTATAACTGAAAGCGTCATACTATTCGTTTCTATCGCAACGAATAGCAGATTTGCCGTGCCTGGTTGTAGCCTTCATTCCTGAAAAAGGGCATTTCTGGATGGGCACTAATTAGCCAAGATTCAAGAAAGCTTAGAAATTACGAATATGGATAAAAAATCAGAATAAATATTGAGATAAGAGGGAGTAGATTGCTCATGGGTCAAACGTAGACCCCTTCATCCATAAATCTTCGATTTGATGATAGCTTCACAATTGGGTACAATATTCAGTAGTCACTTTTCCTTGACACATAAGGGCATTTCACCTTATATTCCTGCATTAAAAAGAAAATTTTTGCTTAAGGGGCTTATCTGTAGAACAGTGAAAGGCATGGGGAGCATTCGAATAGGTGTAAAAATATTTCTTGACAATATCCCGCAAGTTAACTTATAGGTTAAGTAATGGCGATTGATCTACTCCGATCTGGTGAAGCACTGAAGTTGTATGCTTTAGTTGTAAATGGAAAATGCCTAATTCGTGATTTTATCAATAGCCTTGAAATTCGGTCCAAGAAACAAGTAGTAAAGTTATTAGAGCAAAGAGCAGATCGCCTTGTTCTGTTTGATGAGCAAAAATTTCGCTCCATCGGGGATAATATTTTCGAATTAAAAACTCGTGGTGGCGTAAGAATCTTATGCTTTTGGGGTGGACCAAAAACATTAATCCTTACACATGGATTTTCCAAACCCACCAAAAAGATACTTCAAATTGAGAAAGAAAAAGCAATTAAATGGCTTAAAGAATATCAGGATGAGCGCCGATTATAAGTACATATAAAAGATTAGCAGCAGAGAAAGAGGGAGATACAGGATGAGCACAGAAAAATGGTTCAGTGAAACTTTGGAATCATTTAAAGATGATTTCGACTTTCGTCTTGAGGGACTAATTTTTGATCTTACTGAACATATATGCAAAACAATGAAAGACAAAAATATTAAACGCAAGCAATTGGCAGAGGTTTTAAAAGTATCTCCTGCAGCTGTGAGCAAGATTCTAAATGGTAACTCTAATTTTACGATCCGCACATTACTATCCCTTGCCGATGCGTTAAAAGCTGAATTAAAAATTGAATTTAAAGAAAACGGAAGTGCCACTTTTGATGTAGACTATACGACAGCATCACCAGCCATACAGAGTGAAAGGTCAATCCCATCAGATACAGCAGATTATCCAAGAATTGATCCTTGGATAATCGACAAAGAACAAAAACCAACATATCCTTTTTAATATAGGAGAAAGACATGAAACTAAGCAAGACACTCAAAGATATCATAGTAAGCGAGATTAAATTTGTTGTTAGTAAGATGAAGGAAAGTGCTGAAATCGAAAAGAAGATTTTTTATTTCAGCGCAATTCCTGCTGAGTTGTTAAGAGTGCTCAATTTAGAATATGATCCGGATATTCTATACATTCACCACATTGTTAATGACACTCATATTGCGTTTCAGCAAAGGATTGCCGCCATAAAACGAGGGGACACGGTTGTCACCATAACCGATGAACAAACAAACAGTCTTGAATATTTATCAAATGAACTTGGGAACAGATTTGAACAAAACAAGAAAATGGACGATATCTTAAGAAAATTCGCTGCGTTATCATACTCAACATCTGGGAATGGTTATTATCTTATGCAAAAAGATCTTTTGAAAATATAATACACTTCCATTTAGTCTTAGCCTTAAATCTGGGAACTTCTTTCCATGTATCCGTCAAATCAAAAAGTGTAACCAGCTTGCCGCCGTACGTAACAAAAGACAATTGTGTGCAAATCTCAGATGACGAGAGGCATGTTTGTCCGAAAAACAAAAAGCCACTCAGATAATCCATCCAAGTGGCTTTTTTGTTTATGGTGAGCCGCCGGGGAGTCGAACCCCGAACCTACTGATTAAGAGTCAGTTGCTCTACCAGCTGAGCTAGCGGCCCCTATATGTCTTTTTTGAACTTAATTTTTTGGCACGCCCGGTAGGATTCGAACCTACGACCAACAGATTCGAAGTCTGCGACTCTATCCAGCTGAGCTACGGGCGCAACTTATAGTAAAATTATCTCCCTTTGTCAAAGGAAAACTGCATCAATTTCTATTCTTTTGAGCCCTTTTCGTCAAGGATTATTTGCGTATTAACAGAAAAATTCTGGCGGCGGCAAATATTTTCATGAATAGATGCTACGATTGCAACTGGTCTTTTAACCAGGTGAGATAGTCATCACTTCCCGCTACAATCGGTAGAGCAACGATTTCAGGAACATCATAGGGATGGATTTCCTTTATCGCGCTTTCCACGTCTTCGAAAAGGCCCTTTTCGGACTTTATGGAACAGAGCCACTCTTCGCCGCTTTCAATGCTGTCTTCCCATCGGTAGGTACTCTGGATAGGGCCGGTAATCTGGACACATCCGGCCAGTCTTTTTTCCACCAGATGTCTGGCGATCCTTTTGGCGTCTTCCTTTGAGTCCGTCGTCGTAAAGATTATTACAAAGTCTTCCATGAGAATGGTCCCCTTATAATTTATTTCTTCAGATGGCATGCCACGGAGTGATTATCGCTCTTCGCGGCAAGCTCCGGTTCGATTTTTTCACAAACGTCCATCTTGTACCGGCACCTCGGGTGGAAAAAACATCCGGCAGGGGGATTGATCGGGCTGGGGATGTCACCTGTGGGGATAATTCTTTTTGTCCCGGCGCCTGATTCTTTAACAGGAACGGCGGAGAGGAGCACTTCTGTATATGGGTGCATGGGATTTTCGAAGATTTTTCTGCTTTCGGCAAGCTCCACAAGTTTACCCAGGTACATGACGGCTATCCTGTCACTCATATGGCCTATTACACTTAGATCATGACTGATAAAGAGGTAGGTCAGATTAAAATCTCTCTGAAGATCCTTTAGAAGGTTCAAAATCTGGGCCTGTATTGAGACATCGAGCGCCGATACAGGTTCATCGGCCACGACAAATTCCGGCTTCAGTGCGAGCGCCCGCGCAATTCCTATACGCTGTCGCTGTCCGCCGCTGAATTCGTGAGGATATCGTTCCATCTGCTCCCTGCTCAGACCTACGACAGCCATCAGTTCCGCTATCTGTTCCTTCCTTCCATTTTCATTTGCCATATTATGAACATAAAGGGGTTCACCGACAATGGCGCCGGCGCTCTTTCTCGGATTGAGAGACGTGTAAGGGTCCTGAAATATCAGCTGCACTTTTTTCCTGAATTCCTTCAGTTTCGGTCCCGAATAATCGAGGATATCGTTTCCGTCAAAAATGATCTTTCCCTCTGTCGGATCTTCCAGCTTGGTAATTAATCTGCCTAGCGTTGTCTTTCCGCAACCGCTTTCGCCCACCAGTCCGAGGGTTTCTCCCCTGTATATATTCAGGTTTACGCCATCCACGGCCCTGACGATGCCACGCTTCCCGGAGAGTAATCCGCCTCGTACGGGGAAATGTTTCTTTAGATTTTTAATATCCAGTAACGTAGAATTCATGATGTTAGACTGTAGTCTTCCATGTTTTGTTGGAAATTAAATGTCAAACTTCGGTAATTAAACGTACTTCCAGCATCTTACCTGATGTTCTGATGATTGTTCTCTGATTTCAGGTTCCTCTTCCCTGCATATGTCCATCACGTAGGGACATCTTTCCTGAAAACTGCACCCGGCCGGCAGTTCATAGAGATTTGGAACCGAACCGGGGATCACCCTGAGACGCTCGTCCTTTTCGGGTATCCTGCCGAATTCCGGTGTGGATTCCATCAACCCCTCCGTGTAGGGATGAAGGGGTTTTGAAAAGAGATCGCTTACACCGCAGTATTCCATAACCTTTCCGGCATACATGACAGCGGTGCGTTGCGCCGCTTCTCTAATGACACCCAGGTCGTGGGTAATGAGAATTACAGAAGTGCCGACTTCGCTTTTTAAGTTGTTCATCAGGTCGAGAATCTGGGACTGTATCGTTACATCCAGGGCCGTTGTGGGTTCGTCTGCAAGCATGAGCTTCGGTTTGCAGGCAAGCGCCATTGCTATCATGACTCGCTGGCGCATGCCACCACTCATCTGATGGGGGTAATCTTTCAATCTTTCTTCGGGAGAAGGCATTCCCACCAGACGGAGCATTTCCAGAGAATGGTCCATGGCGTCGTGTCTGGAAAGACCGAGATGAAGTCTTGCCACCTCCGATAGCTGATCACCCACTTTCAGTACCGGGTTGAGAGAATTCATCGGTTCCTGAAAAATCATGGAGATCTCTTTCCCCCTGAGATTGCGCATTTTGTCGTCATCGAGAGAGAGAAGATTGGTCCCGTTAAATACAATTTCTCCGGCAACGATCCTTCCGGGAGGGGTGGGTATCAATCTCATGATAGAAAGCGAAAGTACCGTTTTCCCGCAGCCCGATTCGCCGACAATGCCGAGGGTATCACCCTTATAAACGGAAAGATCCACACCGTCTACGGCCTTCACTGTGCCGTTTCTCGTTTCAAAAAAGGTTTTCAGGTTGATCACTTCAAGAATCTTTTTCATTGGTTTTTTTGTGACCACTCCTTCAGGAATTGCACAAAGAGCCTGACTCCGACTCCGGACGCGCCTTTCGGGATATAGGGTTTTTCCTTTGCAAGGAGGGCAGGGCCCGCAATGTCAAGGTGACACCAGGGATAATCTCCGGCGAATTTCTTTAGAAAAAGCGCTGCCGTAATGGTTCCGGCCGCGCGGTTGCCCACATTTTTCATATCCGCCGCGTCGCTCTTTATCATCTCCTCGTATTCATGCCATAGGGGGAGTTCCCAGACCTGTTCTCCCATCTTTTCAGAGGCATCTTTCAATGAATTTTTCAGAGCTTCATCGGTTCCCATCATACCGATAATGTTGTCACCAAGGGCGATAACGCATGAACCGGTAAGGGTGGCGATATCTATTATTGCCGCGGGTTTAAACTTATGCGCGTATGTCATGGCATCGGCAAGAATCAGGCGTCCTTCGGCATCGGTATTGATTACTTCCACTGTCTGCCCCGACATTGATCTCAGTATATCTCCCGGTTTTAATGCCTTTCCTCCGGGGAGGTTCTCTGTTGCGGGGATAATACCGACCACATTTACTGGAAGTTTCAGGCCTGCCACGGCCTTCATCGTGGCAATAACCGCCGCGCCACCCGCCATATCGGACTTCATTTCTTCCATTTTTGCGGATGGTTTTATGGAGATACCTCCACTGTCGAAGGTAATTCCTTTTCCGACCAGGACAACCGGTTTCCCCCCGCCC
>JAUVXT010000050.1 GCA_030603465.1 Deltaproteobacteria bacterium | reverse complement strand
TTATCGGGGTGCTTGCTCTCGCAACGCTTGCGCCTCTCTTGGCTGAATTTGCCCTTAAATTTGCTCCGGCTGACTATTGTGCCCTTGCCTTTTTTGGCCTGTCCATGGTTGCTGTGGCAGCCAAAGGCGATACACTCAAGGGTCTCATGTTAGGTGTGCTGGGAGTCTTAATCAGTACCATCGGTGTCGATCTCTTTACCGGTGGGTACCGCTTTACCTTCGGCATTGAATATCTCGAAGGCGGAATCCCCTTTATACCGGTAGCGATCGGCCTCTTTGCACTTTCTCAGGCCTTTGTCCTGGCAGAGGAGGGAGGGCAAATCTCCAAACCTGGCAGGGTTACAGGGGGTGTACGAGAGGGTATTGTTCTGGTATTTAAGAATTGGGGTACCGTCCTCAAAAATGCAGTTTTGGGCTGCATCCTGGGGGTTATACCGGGTGTCGGCATCAATATCACCAATTTTATGGCCTATCTTTTTCAAAAAAGATCTTCCAGGGATCCTGACTCCTTTGGCAAGGGGAATCCCCTGGGTGTAGTGGCTCCGGAAACCGCCAATAATGCCTGTGTGTCGGCAGAACTGATACCAGCCTTTGCACTGGGTATTCCCGGTGGCGCTACCGCCGCCATCTTTCTGGCAGCCATTAATATCTATGGTTTGAGACCGGGATATGCATTTTTTTCCGATGCCGGGCCTATTGCCTATACCCTCATCATCGGCCTCTTTCTTTCTCAATTTCTCTTTTTCTTCATAGGAATATTTGGAGCCAATTTTTTTGCAAAGGTGACCCTTGTCCCTGCGGCGATTTTGGTACCGGTCATAATGGCCTTAAGCTTCATCGGCGGCATAGCCGATAGAAGCCTCTTTATGGATGTCATCATAGTTCTCATATTTGGCGTATTCGGCTATATATGCCATAAAAACCGCTATCCCATAGCCTGTTTGATATTGGGTCTTATTCTAGGACCTCTGGTTGAAGACAATTTTACCCGTTCCCTCCAGATGTCTCATGGAAGTTTCAGTATTTTCCTATCTTCGGCCATAAGCATCACCCTGTGGATTGTTACGATTGGCGCTTTGATATGGGGCCTGTTGCCCGACAGGAAATGGTTTAGCTCAAAAGGGAAACAAACTGACACTCAATGACAATCGGCCGCATAGTCGATTGAGTAGAATGTTTACAGGTACGAAGCGGAGACAATCCCATAAGCCGATCGGAACGATTAAAAACGAAGGAGACGAAATGAAAGATAACAATACAAGCGCGCAACGAGGCTACCCGGATCTGCATGAACATATCGAAGCGCTGAAAGAAGCGGGCCATCTTGTCACGGTAGATCGTCCGATCAACAAAGATACCGAAATGCACCCGCTGGTTCGCTGGCAGTTCCGGGGTGGAATCCAGGAGAAAGACCGGAAAGCCTTTCTCTTTACCAATGTAACTGACAGTAAGGGACGCAATTATGATATCCCCGTCGCAGTGGGGGTACTGGCAGCCAACCGGGATATTTACAGAATCGGCATCGCATGCCCGCTGGACAAGATCGGTGAAACATGGGCAACGGCGATCAGTAATCCCATCGCACCCCGCATCGTCGAAAAGGCACCCTGTCATGAAATAGTCATAGAAGGCGATGAACTCGACGGAGAAGACAGGGGGCTTGCCACGATCCCCTTCCCTATATCAACGCCCGGATGGGATGTCTCTCCCTACACAACACTGTCGGCATACATTACAAAGGATCCGGACACTGGTATACAAAATATGGGGAATTACCGTGGCCAGGTAAAATCTCCGACCCGCCTGGGTATGAACCCATCCCTGGAACTGAGACCGGGAATTTATATCCACTGGGAAAAGTACAAGGCCCGCGGTGAACGCATGCCGGCAGCCGTCGTACTTGGTGCACCACCGGCAGTGACCTTTACCTCGGTACAAAAACTGCGCGAGGATGTCGACGAACTTGCCGTTGCCGGTGGTCTTGTCGGTGTCCCGATCAATGTCGTGAAAGCGCGCACCGTTGACCTGCTCGTTCCCGCCGAAGCCGAAATTGTCATCGAAGGTTATATCGACACGGAATATCTCGAACCCGAGGCGCCATTCGGGGAATCCCACGGTCATGTTAATCTCCAGGAATACAACGCCTTCATGGAGGTAACGGCGATTACAAGACGCCGCAATGCCATCCTCACCTCTATTATCAGTCAGGTGACACCGAGTGAATCGAGTTTGATCAAGAGGGTGGCCTATGAACCGATGTTTCTCAACCACCTGCGCGATACTTTAGGAATAAAAGGGGTGATCCGTGTTTCCATGCACGAACCACTGACCAATCTCCGTAAATTCATTATCATCCAAGTAGAACGAGGGCTGCCGTCAACCGAGGTCTGGCGCGCATTATACGGCGCTGCCGTACTGCACCGCGCCGCGGGCAAGTTTGTTATTGCCGTTAACGACGATATCGATCCGGACAATGCCGATGCACTTCTGTGGGCCATGGCCTACCGATCCAATCCCAATCTGGACTTCCATATACTGGGCAATCGAGATCAGGGGCACGGGCCGCGGAGTTCTCGTAACGACGGAGTGGATGCGTCGGTCCTGATCGATGCAACCCTGAAGGAGGATTTTCCGCCGGTTTCCCTGCCAAAACAGGAATTCATGGAGAATGCCAAAAAGATCTGGGAAGAGCTGGGACTGCCGGAACTGAAACCGCAAAGCCCGTGGTTCGGGTATTCACTGGGTGCATGGCCTGATGAGTTCGAAAAGGCCGCCCAACTCGCAACAAAGGGAGATTATTTTGAAACCGGCAAGGCCATCGCAAAACGGCGCAGGAAAGATGTGGCGATGAATACCGAAATTACGGTAGATGAGTAATTCACTGAAAGAATCTTTGATAGATCCTCATCGGGAAAGGCCTGATTTCCCGGTGGGGATTGCGGAAGGGGAATTACTGAAGAGTTTCCCAACAGAAATATTGTCCTTACTTCGTCATTTTGCTGCGGAGAGATTCGAAGCAATCCTTCCCGCAGGCCATCATCATAGTCAGCGGCATGGTCTCTCTGCCGAGCCGCACCATCCTTGCCACCGTTTTCCTGATGTCCCACTGGGCCGATTGATCCTCACGAAGACGTGAAATATGATAGAGTTCTCTCACGTTCAGTTTGATGGCAACCCTCTTCCTGTGCGCGTTCGTAAGAATCTAAGGCGCCGCCGCGGGAGAAACATCCTTGATCTTTTTGAAAACATCTTCGGTTTGTCCGACCGTTTCCATAAAGCTATCTTCCATTCCGATCGCTTTCACTGCCGGTGGAATGGTTACGCCCAGCCCGGGGTTATAATCCTGACAGGTCAGGGTTGCCATCCTGTGTCTCTTCAACTGGGCAAAACAGGAGGCGCTGACAGTAACCTCAAAGGTCAAATCGGCATATTCGAACTCCCTAAGAGGGGAATAATAGGATTCAATGTGCCGGAAGGCGGTCTTGACGATATCTTTTTTTTCGGAAGCATCCATTTTCGTGACCACTGCCATGCATCGATCCAGAGACAGATCAGATGAAGAGTGCAAGAGGGAGGCGATAATCCTGTCGTCGCCGTCGGGCGTCGCATCGACCAGCACCACATTTTCATCCCTGCCAGGAATCTTTCTCGAACCACTTTTCCCCCGGCCGATCTTATCCATTATAGTTAATGTCTTCTTTCCCAATTCCTCCCCTGTAAGTCTGTCATACCGAGAGGCCTCGGTATATCTGATAAGCGACGGTGCAACACCCGATATCGTCCGGTACAGATTTTGGCCATATTCATTTACTTCTTTAAGTGAATGCGCCGCAGAACGCCGGAGCATCAACTCAAGATTGCGCGCATTGACGGTCATACCGAGCTGTGCCTCTGTGGCCAGGGAGACGATATACCTGGCATCTTCCTTCGCCCAACCCTCCAACATTGAACGATTTGCGGGATCTGAGACTTTATCCTGATTAGTCTCAAAGACATATTCCCTCAGCCCCCCATATAATTCGTGATAGAGACTATTCTGTTCCCTGATCGTTTCGACAAAAATGTCCCCGAGACCGGCAGATTTCACCTCTCGAGGGATAACAAAGTCGTCCTCCAGTCGTATATAGCGCTGCGATTTTTCCGTGAATGAACAGAGGCGGAATTTTTCTATCTCCTCCACAATCAGGCGGGAAACGCCGAGGACATCGATGTTGAAGACCGCATGCTCGGCGACGGAATTATGCCCCATTTCAAAGACAATATTTTGATTGGATTTTCTCGCCTTGTCCACTTCTTTCCGTGCGATCTCCCTCAGTTCATTCACGGGAAGCGGATTTCTGCTGATGCGTGCATAGGCGGCGGAGATCGTCTCCGGTGTCAGATTGTCACTATCGGGCAGAGACGACCGTATCTCCTTTATGGTCTCATAATCTATATTGTATCCGGCCAGAATAATGTTCAAGAAAGTCTCCTTATAGTGAATATATACTTCGTATGAAAGAATTTATAACAAGAATTGCCGGGGGGGTCAAACTACATTTAACCCAACACGCCTCACTACAATACCTTTTTCTTTACCTCTTTCGCGTTTCGGTTGATGAATTGTCGCATAAACAACTTTATTACGAAAGAATCCTTTATTTTACTAACATGTTTGAGCCCCAACGGGACAGGAGAGAAGTAGTTTCTTTCACTTGTATTAATGGTCGACGATCTGATAGAGATTGTATCAGAAAGAATAAAAACCATAAAAAGGAGGACAGCCGCGTGCGAGCGATTACAATATCAACGGGAGATATAATCTTATCCGCCGAATTAGACGAAAGCGGCACGGCACAAAAAATATGGGAGGCGCTGCCTGTCGTGGGGAGAGTAAACACATGGGGAGAAGAGATCTATTTTGAAATTCCCGTGATCATGGAACAGGCGCCGGATGCGCGGGCAGAGGCTGAAGTGGGAGAACTGGGATACTGGCCCACAGGCCACGCGTTCTGCATCTTCTTCGGCCGCACCCCCGCCAGTGTGGATGAAAAGCCGCGCGCCATAAGCCCCGTCAATATCTTTGGAAAAATTGACGATGGAGCAAAAACGCTGAAAGATGTAACGGATGGTCAAGAAATAAGGATCACAAAGGCTTAAACAGGAGAGAGGAAACAAAAGCTTTGTTCGGCTAAACCTATAAACAATTATCGAACCGGACATATTGAAATGCTATTGACAAAAAGCATTCCGGCCACAGGGGGAAATATGGATGCCAGTCCCTCTAATTCCAGGCTCGATGCGATAGACCCTTTCTACACTAAGCATTTTTACCATATCGTATAATCGGCTTCTTTCTCCCCGCCTGTCTGGCGAATTTTTCTCCGGGAATACCGATGGCTATAACGGCGTACACTCTTTCCTCTTTGGGGATGCCGATTATTTCCTTGATTTTGGGATCGTGCTTTATCGCCTCCACGGCAAAGCCTATGAGGCAGGTTCCCAGACCCATGGCATGGGCGGCAAGGAGTATGTTCTGCGATGCAAGGAGCGCGTCTTCACAGGGACACGATGCCCCCGGTTTCATTCCCACCACGATAACGGCAGGCGCGCCGAAAAAGAGCCGGTCGGTCCCATTCTCCTCCCACTCATCAAGGCTCTCTTTCACCTTTGTGTAATATTCCCGGTAATATTTCCCCAGCATGTCCTTCATGAAAATCTTCGACAAAAAGCGGAGGAACCTTCTCTCCGCTTTCTCGTTTAACCGCCTCATAAACCGGGCAACGCCCCCGGCCAGTTCAATCACAGCGGAACTGTTGTCGAGGATCGTAAAGGTCCAGCGCTGGGCGTTGGAACCGGAAGGCGCAGTAATGCCGATCCTGACAAGGTCTTCCAGAATTTCTCTATCAACAGCTTCTTCCGAAAAGATGCGGCATGATCTTCTGGAACGCATAAGCTGCACAAGAGCTTCCGTATCAAAGTTGCCGTAGTCGCACCACTCATCTCCCCCCTTCACCGTTGAAAGTTTCAGCGCATCTTTATCGAGGGCATTAACCGTAACGGCGTCCTCGGGGCATATGGCCGCGCAGTGGCCGCAGTTAAGGAAACAATCTTCTTTCACTCTGGCCTTACCGTTCACCATAGCCAGGGACCTTGGCGGGCAGATCCTCACGCACAACTCGCAACCGGTACACAATTCCCCTTTTATTTCAATTTCCATAAGACGATTCACCTCTTCCTCATCAGACGTTTATCTCCACGACATCGCCGTCCTGCATGACATAATCCCGCTGCACCATCTGACCATCACGGACTGCCCTTCCCCATATACGGGCATTTTTCAACTTTTGTACAAAATCCTTATGGATCTTGCCGGCCAGCTCCTCCAGGGTGCTCTCCCGGGGGATGACGTAGGGCGCCTTCATGTCGGGCTCCTTGCCGGGAGATTTGGTATATACCCTTATCACCTCCGAAAGATCAAATATACGCTCCATAAAGAGGAGAATATTTTTACCGGTCCGAACAGATATACCGATGCAGGGCATCTGTATGCCTGTCAGTTCCATAAATACATCGAGGTCTTCCACATCTTCCGATTTATCCATCTTGTTTACGGCAACGAGGATCTTTTTGATGAAGGGTGGTTTTCTCAGATCCGACGGGACCTCGCTTTCATCGGCATAGACGCGAAGTGAGTGTAGAATATCCACGATATCCTCGTACTGTTGAAGCGTGCTGCCATAAAGATCGAGAAGAACGACCAGAATGTCGGCGCGCCGGATCAGGTCACCCATGAGGGGCTCCATATACTCCTTCGTAATGGGGGGAGTATCGACCAGTTGATATTGTATATCTTCATAAGGAGCCATTCCCGGAGTCGGTTTCTGGGTGGTATGGGGAAAATCGGCAACCTCGGGGGAGGTATTTGTCAACAGGTCAATCAGTGATGACTTCCCCGCGTTGGGGAAACCGATAACGGCAACCTGGGCGGCCCCTTCCCTGCTAATGGAAAAGGCGGCCTTCCTCCTGGAGACCCCCGTTTTCTTCTGAGATTGATCCTTGAATTTGGAGAGGCGCCGGCGCAGATTGGCCCGGAGTTTATCCGTACCCTTGTGCTTCGGCACAATAGAGAGCATCTCTTCCAGAGCCTCAATCTTGGCCTCCGGCGTCTTTGCCTCGCGAAAATCTTTCTCTGCCTCAAAGTAGTCGGGAGGTAAATTGGCTGGCACGCATCTATCTCCTGTCGGTAAGAATAGAAAACTCTTTTAAAAACTTCCCTGATCAGAAAAAAGGTCTCAAGGTTAACCCATTACTCACTACTACCGGGACGACATTGTAACTATATCAAAATGTCAAAAAAATTCAATGGATGCTTTAAGAAAAAAAATATATAATAAACCATGCTTCTCATTCATCCCCCTGTAGCAAAACCGGGTGAACCACCCGCCGGCCTGGCAAAAATTGCCGGCGCCCTGCGAAACAATAATATTCCCTGCAGGATTGTGGATGCCAATCAGGAGGGCCTGATCGCCCTCCTGAAATCACCGCCCGCGGGTTCGGATACATGGACCAAACGCGCCGCAAGGCATCTTTCCACCAATCTGGCTTCGCTCAATCAATGGCATCTCTACAGAGACATTTCCCGATACAGTCGAGCAGTAAAAGACGTAAACCGGATTCTTGAAGTAAAGGCACAACCCTATGGCGTCCGCCTCGGTCTTGCCAACTACCAGCACAAAAAACTTTCCCCAGTAAGGAGCAAAGACCTGATAGGTGCTGCGGAGGCCCCCGAAAAAAATCCCTTTTACGATTATTTCAAAAATCGTCTGACCAAAATCTGTGAAGAAGAAAATCCCTCTTTCGTCGGCCTCTCCCTCAACTATCTGAGCCAGGCCTTTTCCACATTCGCCATCGTCGGCTTTATCAGACAAATCAGCCCCGGCATCAAAATAATCCTGGGAGGAGGCCTGATCACCTCATGGATGAGCAATCCGAACTGGCGGAATCCCTTTGAGAATCTCGTCGATCATCTGGTGGCCGGACCCGGCGAGGGGCCTCTTCTTTCCATCCTCGGCACAAAGGCCGCCAAAGGGCATGTCATTCCTGATTATGACGACTTTCTCCTCGATTCATACATGGCCCCCGGTTTTGTCCTTCCCTACAGCGCATCCACCGGATGTTACTGGAATAGATGCGCCTTTTGCCCCGAAAAGGCCGAAGGTAGACCCTATAAACCATTACCGGCCGAGCGGGTGCAGGCGGATATAGAAATCCTCATAGAAAGGCGGAACCCGACACTGATCCATCTATCAGACAGCGCCATAAGTCCGGCCCTTATGGAGGCATTTGCCGATGTCCCCCCCGGAGTTCCCTGGTACGGCTTTGCCCGTATATCAAAACAATTAACAGATCTCGATTTCTGCCGGAATCTGAAACGGTCGGGCTGCGTCATGCTGAAATTGGGCATAGAATCTGGCGACCAGCGGGTCCTCGATTCGCTGGAAAAAGGCTTCGATCTGGAAGAGGCATCACTCGTCCTGAAAAACCTGAAAAAGGCGCGGATAGCGACCTATGTCTACCTCCTTTTTGGAACGCCCGAGGAGACCTTCGACGAGGCGCGTCGAACGCTGGAATTTACCGTCCAGCACCGTCGTGAAATCGGTTTTCTGAACCTTGCCATCTTTAACATGCCCGCCTACGGTCAGGACGCCAATAGGTTGGAAACGAGTGAATTTTATAAGGGAGACCTCTCCCTCTACAGGAGTTTTACGCATCCAAAGGGCTGGGGCAGACAGCAGGTAAGACAGTTTTTAGACAGGGAATTCAAACGCAACCCCTCCGTTTCAGCCATACTGAAACGGGAGCCACCCATATTCACATCCAATCACGCACCCTTCTTTGTTATGACTGCGCAACAAAAATAAGAGGCCGCAATGGATTACGCGGCGGCCGTCAACGAAGAGATTCGCGATCTCTTTGCGGCGGGAGCGGATATTGTACAAATCGACGAACCCTATATGCAGGCTAGACCGGAAAAGGCCACGCAATTCGGGCTCACGGCGTTGAATCGAGCCCTTGAAGGTCATAAGGGCACTACGGCTGTGCACATCTGTTTCGGCTATGCCGCCATCATTCACGAGCGGCCAACGGGCTATTCATTCCTCCCGGAGTTGGCCGATTGCAGCTGCAATCAAATTTCGATTGAAACCGCCCAGTCCAATCTGGACTGTTCTGTTCTGAAACAATTACCCAATAAAAAGATCATGGTTGGCTGTCTCGATTTATCGACAGAGAACGTCGAGACTCCAGAAATAATCGTCGAACGGATCGGGCGGGCGCTTCAGTACGTTAACCCGGAAAATGTCATCCTGGCGACTGATTGCGGCATGAAATACCTTTCGAGGAACGCGGCAGACGGAAAATTGCGAGCCATGGTCGCGGCAGCGCAACGGCTCAGGAAGGAATACGCCGCATAAACACCGGAGCCCCGATCGGGTCGGGGTCGAAGCGAATTCCCTTCGGCGGTTCATCAGGCAAGAGATCCACATCGGTCGAAGAAGCGGACAATATGTCGGCACACAGCTGTATATGTCACGGGCAGCATAGCATGTGATTACGAAACATTCTATTATAGTATATATTTTGCCGAAGCAGAGATTCAGAATCAGGCCCGGCATCAATGACCTGGACAACATGAGATAATGTCCTCCGCATCAATTGCTGTCCAATTATCAGTTATGCGATTACACTGTGATGAAGGACAATATCTTTACCGGGAGCCACGGCTTTATACAATTCGGCCAATTTCTCAAGGCTGGGCATTGAAGTCCCCCGCTCGTATCGAGCATAGGCATTGCGCGACTTGGCACCCAGACGCTCGGCAGCTTCAGATAGTGAAAGGCCGCTCCTTTCACGCTGTCTTCGCAGAAACAGGCTGATCAGGCCTCTTGGATCGTTTGAGCTCACTTCGAAATCACCATGTTTGCCCGGATGCACGGTAACTGAAAAATCAGCACGGTTTACCAAGGTCTCTAACAAATCTTTAACCATGACAAAAGCTTCCTTGCGAGTATGTCCTTGAGTCATGGCATCAAGAAGGGTCACCTCCGCAAGCCAGAAATTCCCGTCTTTGAATACTTTTCCGTAAAAACGCATATCAGATTTTCCTTTCAGCTCGCCTGAGAATTGCTCTTGCGAGCTTTTCGTTTATCTCGTTGTGGCGAGGAATAGCTTCCTCACGGTCTCCGTCAGTCCAGATGTCATGGCGCTTACCATGCCGAAGAAACGCCCAACCTATCTTGCGGAGTGCATTTTCTAAGTCCCGTTTCTTCACAGGCTTACTGTACACCTATTTGTGTACATCGTCAAGGGTGTTTTATAGGGCCGCATAACCGCCCAGGTCGAGAGGTGCGAATGGAGCGGTAGCGGAATGAGCATCCTACTCAAACCTGATGTTCTGTGCTGGTTTGATAAGCAATTTTGAACTTAAAGTAGTTATCTATCAAAACGTAGAAGTGTCGATAGTTTTTTAAATATTTCTAAAACAACAGTCTCAGGTACTTTAGTATAGTACTCGGTATTCCTTATCTTCCAATCAAGGCTTTTAACCTGGTCGGATAAAATAACACCTGTTACCTTTAACCCCGAAGGAATAATGACTTCAAAAGGATACCCTTTGATTTGATTGGTTACCGGGCAGAATAAGGCGAGTCCAACTTTGTCGTTATAGGACCTTGGTGACAATACTATTGCTGGACGTCTTTCGGCTTGTTCATGGCCAGCGTGTAGATGCATATTTATCCAAACTACATCGCCTCTTTGCGGAACATAATTGCTCATCATTACCAAATTTCTTTTCCTACCGGTGCTCCGGTATCGAACTCTCCGTGAAGGTTGCTTTCATTGACATGTTCTAAAAGTTCATCGAGCGAATATTCTTTTCCGCCAATTGGAGTAATAACAATTCTTTCCTTGTCGATGGATAAATCAACCAACTCATTTTGCCTTAGATTTGCATCCAACGCGAAAGATTTGGGAATTCGTAACGCAAGGCTGTTGCCCCATTTTTTAATCTGGGTTCGCATATTTTACCTCCCTTTGAAAAGGACTACCCTGAAAATGTATCTACAATGACTATACATTTAATGGAATGGGACTGCAATAGCTTTTTTTGGAGGCACAGAACGTGCTGCGGATCAGCAGAAGGCGGACACACGAGCTTGCTTGTGTGGGCGGAAATCACCGGCCCGATCCAGCGCAGCCGGTGAGGGTCAGATGAAGTGACAGGTTAAAAGCTTATTCAGTGTTAATCTATTCCCATTTGGCCGATTTGCCAATGCTGGCTTTTTCGGTAAAAGGGTTATGAACCAGGCATTTGACACCCATGATGCTTTTGAGCAATTGCTTTTTGGCGGATTTGGCAGCGTTGCCATTTCCGCCAAATGCCTATGAAGTTGAGTACTTTCCATAGATATTATTTCTCAATAAATTATCATTTAGGAAATATGGCAATACTGCCTTTTTCCCTAAATATCATTGATGAGATTATAATTCATTTTGCTTTTAACCGTAAAGCTGAGTGGCTGGGCAACGATAACCGAAAAACTATGATAAAGGCAAAAACTGCCGGTCAAATACTGCCTTTCAAAAGCGGCACGGCTTTGCCCAGTCCAGCTCAAGTGCCTTCGGCAGCATGCTCAGACCAAGGTTTGATCTTTATTATTATATTATCAAGAGTACGTTCTGCAACTTCTGTATCGTGGGCAGCTTGAGCACGCAACCAATAACCGTTGGACAAACCAAAAAACCGACACAACCGTAAATCAGTATCAGCTGTGATCGAACGTTTACCTGCTACAATTTCACTAATACGCTGAGCGGGAACACTAATTTCCTTGGCCAAACGATACTGGCTAATACCCATAGGTTTGAGAAACTCTTCCAGGAGGATCTCACCCGGAGTGATAGGTTTGAGTTTGCTCATAATAAATTCTCCTCAGTGGTAATCAACTATTTCCACATTTTTTGCACCTGCATCCGTCCAACAAAAGCAGACACGCCACTGATCGTTGATACGAATGCTGTATTGACCGGAACGATCACCCTTGAGCACTTCAAGGTGGTTTCCGGGCGGTACTCTCAAATCTTCAAGTCGATTAGCGATCTCAAGCTGCCTAAGCTTACGCCGCGCAACATTAGCAATATTTACGAATCGCCTGGCACGCTGGCCTCTTGAGAGTGCTTGTGTGTATTTACATTTGAAAGATAAGATCATGTATTACATACATAACGCATAACGTGATTAACGTCAAGCGTGATTATGGATGCCCAACGTACTCTTCACCGGGCGCGCTTTTTGCGATCCGGTGAA
>JAUVXT010000065.1 GCA_030603465.1 Deltaproteobacteria bacterium | reverse complement strand
GGGAACGCTGAAGGAAGTGTTCGCATCGGGAACGGCGGCCGTAATCTCTCCGGTTGGGCAGATATACTACAAGGGCTCGGAATATATCATTAATGGAGACAAGGCAGGCCCCCTGACCGAAAGGTTATACCACGAGATACTCCGGATCCAATATGGAGAAAAAGAGGATCCTTTCGGCTGGAGGATCAAGATTACAGATTGATAAAGAGAACTCCACAGAGGTGTTGACAGGACCGTTGACATATCTGTTCATAAGGTATGTAAGTCTCCCGTTCACGGTATTTTATGCCGGATTGCTTACATTTGAAGCACGCGACATGTATGCAATGATTACGGGCACATGGATGATTGTTCATTATTTTTAATATATTAACAGGTTGTTGCCCGAATGAAAATTTCTTTAAACGGTTATTACAGCGCCTTTTAACTGGTAAAGAAATCGCTTGATTTCAAAGGCATTCTTCAGGCAGAGCCAAACGACTCTGACCCCGCCCAAAGGACGGGGTTTCCCGAGTCTCAATAAATCTTGGCGAATAACTGCCTGAGTTCGAAAAATGAGTTTTGAAAAGGAACTATGGCTACACCAAAGAAGAGATTTAATTACATTCTCATATCACTTATATCGATAGTTATCTGTCTGGATAGGCCAGTATTTGCAGAACCGATCAAGCTTGAACGGTTGATAGCAAAAGTCCAGGAAGCTTACGATGAAACCGTAGATTTTATGGCTGCCTTTACCCAGAAGGCTACTATAAAATCTATAAACAAAACGGTGACGGAAGAAGGAACCCTTTATCTTAAAAAACCGAGGAGGATGTTCTGGGATTATAAAAAACCCGCCCTGAAAAAACTTGTGCTGAACCCCCAAAAGGCATGGTTATACATGCCCGATGAAAATACTGTATACGTTCAGGACGCAAAGGTACTTCTGTCATCGAAGATGACTATAAGATTTCTTACCGGTATTGGAAATCTGCAAGACGACTTCGAAGCAGCATTTTCCACACCCGATTCTACAGACGAAAAGGGGAATTACCTTATCTTTTTGATACCAAAAAATTACGAATCGGGGATCAAAAAGCTTCTTCTTACAATAGACAAAGACAGTTACTATATTGCAGGCTGTAAATTCATAGACATGTATGAAAACACAACTGAACTGACCTTTAAAGATATCAAGATTAATAATAATATACCCGACAAAATGTTTATCTTCACCCCCCCCAAAGGTGTAGACGTATACAACATCCCATAGTAAACAATAACAATAATCGTCCCCAATATGGTCTTCAAGCGAGAAGAACTGACTTTTTGCGAGTACATCAACAATGTTTAATCTTAAATCCGGCTGGATTTGGAAGGAGTTGGCGATTTTGAAGCTCCCCGCAACAAGCTGCGTGGATTGCGCTTGCTGTTCAGTTCAATCATATAACCAGCAAAAAGGGAAATGACTACATCTTTTTTACTACCTGCCGGAGCTTATTACTTTCGACAAGTTCCAGAAATTGTTCGCCCAGGTGGGCCGATTCTTTAACCACCTGTTTCCAGTTTTTTATTCTCTTTGAAGGTTTGTCTGCAAATGTCCGAAAATCCTTCCTTTGGGGAATCCTCCCACCCGGGAGTTTCTTGATAAACTCTTCGGTTGGATAAACCATCAACACATTTTCAAGATTTTCGCTCGGCGCACGTCTGTATATCAATTTTTTGTCCAGCCATCCCGGTATGATCCTCTCTTGGTGCTGGAAGAGTAACACAATGTCCTCCTTGTTCAAACCATACTTCTGATTAAGATGATAATCCATCACGCCACCGTCCCGATAGATTCCGTTCGGCGCACCAAAAATGTCCCTGACGCCGGAAACTGCAACGGGTACAGCCGATGAAGCAAGAAGGGCATGCTTTAAGTTTGTCCTGTCCAGCAGAATGGTCTTCCCCTTGAAACCGCTCCTTAGGCAGAATTTAGGGGGAATAGGACTGTTATGAAATACGACCCTCTGAAAAAAAATGTTCAGCCACGATGGATTCATCGCATTGAAGATAAAGCCTAATCCAAGGGCAAAGCCCTGTATAAATTTTATTTCAGAAGCCGCCATGTTTTTTGCAAGAACTGCCGTGATTGCCAGACGATATTTTTTACTCGCCAACGCAAAGTGAATGGCATCATCCTCCATAAAGTTATTGATGACATCCGATATAGATCGAAGAATGGTTTCCGCCGAATCCTTCCTTGTAAAGGCCATCGAAATATATGACTCGATAAGATTGGCATAACTCTTTTCCGGTTCCGGTTGGACCCAGGCTGCAAAACGCAATGCACCGGCAGAAGAACCTGCGAGGAGCAAGGGATTGCGCCTTCCCAGAACTCCGGTTTCCAACAGGGTCAAATCAAAACCACTGGCCACCAGCCATTTCGGTCCGGCGCCAGGCCCCACAAAGGTTGTGACTCGATCAAGATCAAAACTACCGTCCTGAATCACCTCATACACATATTTGCCCGCCTTAACCGAAATATCTGTCATTCTACTTTAGCCTTTCAACTTAAAACAAACAAACGCCATATCAAATCCTTTTCAGGATTAATTAATAGTTATATAAAATGGAAGATTGATAAGTAATCTTGAATCTTGACAGGAGGAAACATATACTATAAATTTAAGTTGTTCAACGTAAATTTGTAAATTCTCCCCTTCTTTACCATGGGGATGGCGCATGCATAACACTTATTAAGGATCCTTCATGAAACAGATTGTTGAAATAGCAAAAAAGTCCAGGGAGGCCGCTCATGTTCTCTCAAATATATCATCGGGCAAGAAAAACGAGGCGCTCAATAAAATGTCGAAGTTGCTCGTCAAAAAGAGAGGGTACCTCATAGAAAAAAATTCAAAAGACCTCGCCTTTGCCAGAGAAAAGGGCCTTTCGAATGCGATGATAGACAGGCTTACACTGAATGACTCCACAATAGAGGGAATGGCAAAGGGACTTTCCGAGGTTGCCGCCCTGCCCGACCCGGTGGGAGAGGTCACCTCCATGAGGAGAAGACCCAACGGCCTCCTTGTGGGAAAGATGAGAATACCTATCGGCGTAATAGGAATTATCTATGAGTCGCGCCCTAATGTAACGGCAGACGCGGCGGCCCTCTGCATGAAGTCGGGAAACACCGCTATATTAAGAGGCGGATCGGAAGCAATCAACTCAAACCTTGCCATTGCAAAAATCCTCCAGGAGGCGCTACGTGAAGCAGAAATTCCGGAAGCTGTCATTCAGGTAATACCCATAACAGACAGAAAAGCGGTTAACGAGATGCTGACCCTCGAAGAGTATATCGACCTTATTATCCCCCGGGGCGGGGAAGAACTGATAAGGGCCGTGGTAAATAAATCTAAGATTCCCGTTCTCAAGCACTACAAAGGGGTCTGCCATATATTTGTGGACTCAAGCGCAGACTTTGATATGGCAGCCAATATCTGCATAAATGCAAAGACGCAGCGACCGGGGGTCTGCAACGCCCTGGAAACCCTTCTCGTCCACAAAGATATCTCCGGAGAATTTCTTCCCCTCATATCCTCCAAACTGAGGGAGGCCGATGTAATCATCAAGGGTTGCGAAAGGGCCCGCGCAATTGTTCCGGAGCTAGAAGAAGCAGTGGAAGACGACTGGTATGAGGAATATCTAGACCTTGTCCTCGCCGTACGTATTGTTGATGACATCGACGGCGCCATCGCACATATCGAAAAATACGGCTCCCTTCACACCGAATCGATAATCACCAAAGACTATAAAAATTCACAGCGTTTCCTGCAAGAGGTCAACTCCTCGACTGTTCTTGTGAATGCATCGACACGGTTCAGTGACGGCTTTGAACTGGGTCTGGGGGCCGAGATAGGAATTAGCACCACAAAACTTCATGCCTTCGGCCCTATGGGTCTGGAAGAACTGACGACTACAAAATTCATAATCTATGGCGACGGACAGATAAGAACATGAAATGGGGATTATTTGGCGGAACCTTCGACCCCATACACACCGGACACCTGAGGTGTGCCCAGGAGATTCTTGAAGATCTTAACCTGGACCGGATCATCTTTATCCCTGCTTCACAGCCGCCGCACAAAACTGACTGGGATATCACGCCCTTTTATCACCGCAAAAAGATGATGAAACTTGCCTTGGAAGGAAATCCCTCATTTTCAATCTCCGACACAGAAGACAGGAAAGATGAAAAATCATACTCAGTTGAAACAATAAGACATTTTCTCGACGATCCGACATCAAACTCTGAGCTTTATTTCATCATGGGTCAGGACGCCTTTCATAATATACAGACATGGAAAGATTGGGAACGACTGCTGCTCCTCTGCAATTTTGTCGTTATGACCAGGCCCGGATATAAAGTTAAGGACCTTCATGGAATCCTTCCCCAAGAATTTTCAGGACAGTTTAAATTTGAAAGCGCTTCAGGCAGGTTTAAAAGTCCCACTGGATTTCATATATACTTCCGGGAAGTAACACTTCTCGCAATATCATCAACAGATATAAGAGAGCGGGCAAAGAAAGGACAATCCATCCGGTATCTGGTCCCTGACACCGTCAGTCATTACATATCCGAACAGTTCCTCTATAAAGATTCATAAAACAGTTTGAATTCCTCTTCAAGCATTGAAGCTCCCCGCAACAAGTTACGGGGAATGTGCTCGCTGTTCAGTTTAATATAAAAAAATTATCACTTGACAATTGATCCGTAGATTTATATAAATCCGCTTTATCATTAACTTAATCAAATGCGTGTTGTTGCGCTATCCCTCACCGGGATCTCTATTGCCCGATACAATTAGATCTGGCTCTTAAGTAAATGAAAATAGCATGAAGTTACAAGGAATTCTTATATCATCTGGAGGACCATCTATGAGATCATTATCTCGTTGTTTTTTGGTAATCATTATATCCTTTTTTCTTACTGTTTCACTGAATTTTACCGTAGCTGCCCAGCAAAATAATCCCCTAACCCAGCCCGGCGAATATGCCGCTGAAGAGGAAACAAGCCCGATAGATGAGGCGGCTGTGGAACAACTTCGCGAGATGACTCCCCGGGAGATCGAAGAACTGGACAAAAAGCTGGCCGAGGCCCTCACTCTTTATTACGACAGTGAATTCAGCAAGGCCCTTCCCATCTTTAACGAAATATCTGACAGGGTGGAGACGATGGATATAATGTGGTGGATAGGAACCAGCGCCATGAAGACGGGAAAGATAGAACTCGCCATGAAAAAGTTCAAAGATATGCTGGCAGCCAATCCAAACCTTCACAGGGTAAGGCTCGAACTTGCGACGATCTATTTTAAACTGGGTCGCTACGAAAAAGCCAAAAGGGAGATAAAAACAGTGCAATCGGCAAGTCCTCCTGAAGCAATCCAAAAGAACATAGAAAAATTTCTTGCCGCCTTAGAAGAAAGAACGAAGAAGGCCTCCTGGAATGTCCGCTTTTCGCAAGGCATTATGTATGATACGAACGCAAGCTCCGGTCCCGGCAACAGAGAACTGAGTGTTATTGGAGGCACTCTGACGCTTGGAGACGAATCGAAACAGCTTCGCGATGAGGCCCTCGTAACCAGTCTGTCCGGTAATTACCTCTATGATTTTGGAGAGAGACAGGGCATCATGTGGAACACAGACGCGTCACTCTACGACAGCGCCTACCTAAGTCATTCACAATTCAATTATTTCATGATCGACCTCGCAACAGGTCCCTGGTGGGCGGGAAGGAAAGACATCGTCAAGCTTCCCTTCGGTTACAAGGAACAGTATTACGAAAGTGAACGCCTTTCACATGTATTTCATATAGATCCCAGTTACGAGCACTTTTTCAACCAGTATTTCAGCATGAAGGGTGCATATTCCTATAACAAGGAATTTTACTACAAGAAAAGCAATGCTTCCCTGGACAATATTACCCATAGCTATGGAGTAACCCCTACCATCTATCTTGCAAACAGAATGCATACACTTTCCGGAACAGTGGGATGGGAAAACAGGAATGCAGACGGCAGAAAATATTCCTACGATTCCTATTATTACGCATTTTCATACCTTCTCAGCCTGCCTACCAAGACCAGCTTCTTTTTTAGATACAAGTGGTCGAGGAAAGATTATAAAGAAAAACCCACTTTCTACAATCTACCCCGTGAAGACATGCAGGACAGTATCACGGCAGTGATAAGCCAGGAATTCTTAAAACATTTCTCTTCATCATTTGCCATTAACTATATGGACAATAACTCCAATGCCTCGCTCTATGAATATGAGAAGGCAACCTACACGCTAAGTCTGGGGTTTGCCTTTTAATGCTTGAGGGTAATAAAAATGAAGTTCATAACTTTTAAATTTTAAGGAGTAATCTTCATGAAACGTCACTTTTTGATACTATTACTTACCCTGTCAGTTTTTTCCTACGGATCTCAGATACTTTTTCTACAATCAGGTCATGCCCTCGAACGAGGTGCCGGGATACCTGAAGAAGCCCTCCCTGACAAATTAAAGGAAGTAGAGATAAAGAAATCTTTTATAGGTTCAAAGGCCAGGGAAGTCGGTTCTATACAGACACTTACCGGTTCCACAATCGTAGCCCATGGCGACCTGGCAGAGGCCTACTTTGCCCTTCCGGGAGATAAGATATATGAGAAGGACAGGATATTTACCCTCGGCGATACCCGCTGCCGCCTGAAATTTATCGATGAAAACGTGATTACCATGGGAGCCAATGCCGAGATAGGAGTGGAAGAGATTGTCGCCGATCTGGGATTGGGCGAGAAAAAATCCATCTTCTCCATGACAAAGGGGAAGGCCATGTTCTACGCCCTAAAGATGTTCAGATACAAAAAAACCACATTGGGTGTACAGACAGCAACGGCTGTCGTAGGTGTCAGAGGAACCAAGTTTGGCATAGAAGTAAGAAAGGAAAAGGAGGGGAATTTTGCATCCCGCCCCATCTATCTTGCCGATGCGTCAGACAAGGGATGGATTCGTCTCGTACAGAACACCAATAATGACACAGTCACCACTGTATTCGGTTTTGACGGCCAGATCAGTGTCACATCCACCGCCGACGGGAGGGCTCAGACGGTCTCTCCCGGACAGATGCTTTCTACAACAAAAAGAGGCTCGGGACTCATAAAGACGACCCCTCCACGGGTTGCACGTCAGTTTGAATCGGACACGGAAGCCCCACCTCCACCAAAAGAAGAGACAACTAAGGAATCCGACACAGAAAAGGGAGAATCTCCTGAGGGAACGGAAGAGGAAAAACAGGATGATCAGGAAGAGACTAAAACAGATGATTCTCCTGCGGCAACAGACGAGACCACATCGGAGGAAACCACTACTACGGTGAACACATCTGATCTCACCCAGCAGCAGACTTCCCTAACTGTAGAGACAAAGGAAGACCCCATTAAGGACCCAGGCACAAACGCCTCAGGCAACAACGTCGGCTACCTTTCGGCAATGCTCACGAACAGCTCCGCAGGAACGCTGGAGGAAATTTTTGTCAGCACGACGCGCCAGAATTTTGACAGTGACTCCAGTGTCTGGGCACGGGGCAGTAAAAATCCAGACACGGACTATATACGTGGAGGTGACGCAGCGGGTGATATGGGCGACCCCTATGCAAAGTGGGCCGTTTTCGCCTCAGGCACAAAAAATACGGGAAGCCTCGATGACAATTATCCGATCACGCATAATGAACTGGGCAGTTATACTGACAGTAATGGTAACGACTACCTTGAATGGGGCGACTGGAAATTGGAAAAAGCCTTCACCGTTGACGGATCGGAATATACGATAAATAACAAAGGCCACTACATAATCGGCGCCAACACCCCGTCATCAGAACTTGCCAATCTTACGGGAGCGGCTTCATACTCGGGCGACGCTCATGGAACATACTGGACTTCCGGCGGAGGGGTCGATATGACAGGCCACTTTACCTGTGAGGTCGACTTTGGAACCGATGAGATATCAGCAGTGCAAATGGACGTATCGGGTGGAGTCTACAGTGCCATGATAAGTTCAGGCTCGGGTGCCATCCAATCAGATGGCACATTCTCCATTACAGGCGGAACATGGGAGCTCAATGGATCTACGCCGGATCACAAAATGGCCCACGGCTCCTTCTACGGCGGCAGTAATGTGGGAACTGCTGCGGCCAAGGCCATTGGAGGCGCCTGGGGCATGTACAAAACGAGCGGTGAAGGAGCAACGGGTATATTCCACGGAGAAAGGTAACAGTACTGAGAGGCAGTCTCATTGCTGTAACAATTCTTCTGTTTGCATGAAACAAAAGAGGGCCGGATTATCAGTGACCGGCCCTCTTTTGTTCTCTGAATTTTATAGTAGAAAATGCGTGGAACCGGGTTGAAACATCCGGGAACTCACGGGGAAGGATATGACGGCAGAATCAGAAACGTTGTCCCGAATTAATTGATCCCCCCTACAACTTCCGTTCAACGATATAATCCGAAATCGCGAAAAGGGCTTCTCTCGGTATCGTATCTTCAAATGGCTCAAGAAATTTCTTCGCCTCTAAGATATATTCTTTTGCCTTCTCCATGGCATATTCTATACCCTTGTACCCGCTTATGAGTGAAATAATCTCTTTTATTTCGCTGTCTTTCACATCTTCGCTTCCCAGGACCCTCTTGATCAGCGCCTTTTCATCGGAAGAACACTTCTTCAGCGTTCTTATTAGAGGAAGCGTGGTTTTACCCTCTTTGAGATCCATACCTATGGCTTTACCAAATTCCTCTTCCTCTGCGACATAGTCAAGGGCATCATCGGTAAGCTGATAGGCCATACCCAGCCTCATTCCGAACCTCGTTAATGCCTCAACCTTTGATTCCGGCACCTTCGCCAGGATGGCGCCCACGGCGCATGCGGAAGAAATCAATACGGCTGTTTTCTTTTCTATAACGGACAGATAATCCCTCTCGCTTGCATTTATTTCACCCATCTTCATCAACTGGATTAATTCCCCTTCAGTCATAGTGGTCGTTGTAATTGAGAGGAGTTTCTGTACGGCAGGATCCTCGTCTTCCGCGAGCACTTTAAACGCCTTCGTATATAAATAATCCCCCACTAGCACGGTGGCAGAATTCCCCCATACACTATTCGCCGATGGTTTTCCCCGTCTGATAATGGCATGATCTACAATATCATCATGAAGAAGTGATGCGGTATGAATGAACTCAATAACAGCCGCCATAGAATAGCGCCTGTCACCCTCATACGCGCAAAGATCCGAAGAGATCATAAGCAAAAGTGGCCTCAATCTCTTCCCCCCGCTGTTTATGATATAACCCGTTATTTCAGGAATAAGATGGACATAAGACTGCTGCTGTTCCTCTATGAATTTTTCCACCATTGCGAGATCATTTTCATAACGGAGGAAAATATCTTGTATCTGCATAAAACTATACCCGACTTCTCTCAACACATGGTGGGAACTGTACAGATCCCCTATAAATAGAACATTGCTTATATTGTATCCATTGCCAAATGTCAAAGATTTTCAGATTACCGATACGGCAACTATTTTATCAGAAAACAAAAAAGCTGCTCGATAGATGTTTGACATTTTATTACTGGCATCTTAGAATGAAAAATCATATTACTATATCAGGAGGTTCTTCATGAAAAAATCGATAGGCCCAAGAACACTCGCCTACCCCACACCGGTTTTTGTGGTCGGCACCTATGATGCCGATGATAAACCCAATGTTATGACCGCCGCGTGGTGTGGAATATGCTGCTCCGTACCACCCTGCGTTACAATCTCCCTTCGAAAGGCCACCTATACCTATGGAAACCTTATGGAGAAAAGAGCATATACGATCAGCATCCCCGGGGAAAAATACGTAAAGGAAGCCGATTATTTCGGGGTTGAGTCGGGAAGAAAAGCGGACAAACTTGCCGTTACAGGGCTCACGCCGGTGAAAAGTGACAAGGTGGATGCGCCATACGTAAAGGAATTTCCCGTGGTACTTGAATGCAAGGTGATTCACACCTATGAGATCGGACTGCACACTCAGTTCATAGGGGAAATTATCGACATAAAGGTTGCTGAAGATTATCTCAATGATAAGGGACTTCCAGACGTAAAAAAGGTAAAGCCGATGATATTTGCACCGGAGAATTTAGAATATTACGGCTTTGGCGATTATCTGGGAAAGGCATTCTCCATAGGAAAAGAGCTCCGCAAGAAATGAGAGCGAATAACAGATGAAACCAGTGCAAGCAGGAGGTATATTTTTCACTCATCCCGTACCGGGAATCTGAGAAAGATATTCATACCTCCTGCAATACGCTCATGTATTCTTAGACAAGATGAAAAACAAGAAAAAGCTAATCGGCCTCACCCTCGGTGGCGGAGGCGCCAGGGGGTTTGCCCATATAGGAGTGCTAAAGGTATTCGAGGAAGAATCGATTCCCATCGATATCATCACGGGGACCAGTGTGGGCGCCCTTATCGGTGGAGCCTACGCCAGCGGCGCCACTCCCGAGAAACTTATAGAGATGGCCGACGAATACCTGAACAGTGAAGAATTTCAATCATCGGCCATAAAGGCCATATCTGAAGCCCACAGGAAGGAGGACGGCGGAATCACCCGGAGGGTCCAGAACTTTCTGAAAAACCGTTTTTACCTTGCCCAGATGGTATTCAAGCCCGGAATTCTCTCCGCGGAAGATTTTCAATCCATGATCAATCACTTCATCCCCGATATCAATACCCAGGAAACCTCCATTCCCTTCCGGGCGGTAGCCACCGATCTTATTAACGGCGAGGAGATCGTTTTCTCCGAAGGATCTCTCCGCCAGGCGATCATGGCAAGCTGCGCTGTACCCGGCGCTATAGAACCGCTTAAAGACGGCAAAAGGCTCCTCGCCGATGGCGGAATCGTCTCTCTGGTTCCCATATCAGCGGCGGAAGACGAAGGGGCCGATATTATAATAGCCGTTACCGTGGCCCAGGATATTGCCTACCAGGAAGAATTTCATACCGCCCTTGCTGTCTACAGCAGGGCCAGCGATATCATGTCCTACCACCTGACGAATAATGCCCTCAAGAAAGCTGATATCGTCATAAGACCCCAGGTAGGCGCTCTGCACTGGTCGGATTACCTTCACGCAAGAGAATTGATAAAGGAGGGCGAAAGGGCGACGAGGGAGAGCATTA
>JAUVXT010000131.1 GCA_030603465.1 Deltaproteobacteria bacterium | reverse complement strand
GTTTTAGAGACATGGCGGCACACTCAAGGTGCCAGCTTGGCCGGACATTGCCCCATTTTGTCTTGAAATAAATGCCGCTCTTCAACTCGGCCAGTTTCGATCTCTTTAAAAGGGTAAAGTCTGCCGGGTTGTCTTTTGCATAATCATCCTGATCCACCGCCCTCATCCGTCTTGCCTTTGCCGGATCGATATTGGACAGAAGACCATAGTCGTCAAGCCTCGATATGTCGAAGTAGACTGACCGCAATTTTTCATAAGAGTGCCCGCTTTCCACAAGCCTCTCTGTTAGTTCGACCATGGAATCTACATGTTCACTGGCTCTCGGGTATTCCGTCTCTTTTTTTATATTCAGCTTTTCTATATCTTTTAAAAATTCGGCGGTATTCTTTTCCACAAATTTTGTGATATCCGTCGCGGAATCGAGAGCCCCTTCGACAGACCTGTCGGACAGATCAATAATGTTTGAGATATGCCTGACCCGGTATCCCCTGTACTCAAGATATCTCGCGATCATATCGGACACAACAAATCTGCGATATGTTCCGATGTGGGGTATCTCGTGAACCGTGGGTCCACATGAGTGCATCAGGATCTGTTGAGAATCGATCGGTCTGAAAAGCTCCTTTGTCCTGGTCAGTGTATTATAGAACTGGAGGGTGGTCTCCTCTTTATCGGCAAAAAGCTCCGTGCTGAGGTATCTTTCACCGCTGTCGGGGCAAATGACTACGATTACCCCTTCTTCCATATCTTTTGCCTTTTCAAGGGCCACATACATTGCTGCGCCGGAACTCATGCCCGCCATAATCCCTTCCTCTCGGGTCATCCGTCTGGCCATCTCGAAGGCATCTTCATCCAGTATATTCACCTTTTCATCGAGACGTGTTCTATCGAAAATCCCGGGCTGATATGACTCCTTCATATTTTTAAGACCCTGTATCTTATGCCTGAGATATGGTTCAACCCCCACTATTCTGATGTTTTCGTTATATTCCTTGAGTTTTCGTGCTATGCCCATGGCCGTCCCTGTGGTTCCAAGGGTTGCCACGACCATCGTAACCGTACCCACTGTCTGGCGCCATATATCTTCAGCCGTTCCGTAGTAGTGAGCACGCCAGTTATCTTCGTTGTTAAACTGGTCGGGGACATAATATTTGTCAGGATTTTCACGGAACATTTCATAGACCGTCTCTATGGCGCCATCGGTACCGCGACTGGCCGGCGTCAGGAGGAGTTGGGCCCCCATGGCCTTTAATATCCTTTTTCTTTCTTCGCTGGCCGATTCAGACATTGCCAGGAGGAGATTATAGCCCTTCGCCGCAGCTATCAGGGCAAGCCCTATCCCCGTGTTTCCACTGGTGGCCTCCAGGATGGTCTTATCCCGGGCGAGTTCACCCCTCTCTTCCGCTCTCTCTATCATATAGAGGGCGGTTCTGTCCTTTATGGAACCGCCGGGGTTGTAGCTTTCCAGCTTTGCAAAAATTTTTATTCCCGGGTTCGGGTTGAGCCTGTGGATTTCTACGACAGGAGTTTCACCTATAAGATCCAGAATGTTTCGACGGTTATCTGTCACAACAAAACCTTTAACGGTTAAAGCATATTTAGTAGTTCAGACCTCGTGATTTATAGCGTATAATTGTGCAATATTTTGGTCACAAACCCCTGTTTCCAATCAAGGAGTTGGGTTAAAAGGTTCACGGTTCAGAGGTTCAGACGTTGAACTCTCGTGGTATTAACCCAATGCAATCAATGGGTAAGGAAAAAAGAGTAACGCAGTTAACCTTGAACTTTGAACCCTGAACCCAGACCGAACTGATGTCCAATTATCTTGCAATCTCTCGTGATATAAAGATCTCCAGTCATTTTTATAATGAGAATGACGAGGTCTGTGGTTATAAAAAATGGGTCAGAAATCCGACCCGTCAGTTTAGAAAAGTTTCCCCATCTCAGCTATCAAACTTTGGCAGAGGAATCTTTAAAAATTGAATGCCCTCTTCTTTTAAGTTTTCTTCCTCAGATTTGGTCGTTGTCCCCTTGATATTCTTCTTGTCCTCTTCACCGTAGTGCATTTTCATGGCTACTTCAGCAAAATTGGCCCCAACGTCTTCAAAGGCTTTATTGATGTATTCGTGAAAATTCTGGAGCGCCTTCATCGGAGATATCTCCTTCGATTTTTCCTTTTTCGGCACTTTCGTATCCTTACCCATGATTGCGATGGAGGAAAGCATCATTTCCACATCATCACTTCCACATACGGGGCAGGTAATAAGTTTTTCACCTTTCTGTCTTTCAAAGGCCGCCCTGTCTTTGAACCATCCTTCAAATTTGTGATTATTCTCGCACTTTAGATCATATATTATCACTGACTGATGTACCTTTCTTATCCTCTTTTTTGACAACTCCCGTACATCTAATTTATCATGAAGAAATCCATAACACAATTCCTTAAATTTTTTTATGGACATTTTCAAGCAAGTTATATAATTAGTAGCAGAAGTCGGGATGTGGCCCAGCCTGGTAGGGCACTGCGTTCGGGACGCAGGAGTCGCGCGTTCAAATCGCGCCATCCCGACCATTTTTTAACCTACCGCCCCCGCCATCGAAAAAATGGGGAGATAGAGGGCTATAATCATTCCCCCCACAACACCCCCCAGAAAAACCATCATAAATGGCTCGAGGAGCGCCGTCATGGCATCAACGGCTGTATCGACTTCGTCATCATAAAAATCGGCAATCTTCGCAAGCATCGCGTCAAGGGCACCCGTATTCTCACCCACGCTAATCATCGATACCACCATTGAAGGAAAGATTCCCGATTCCCGCAGGGGCTCCGCTATGGTCTTCCCCTCACTGATACTTTTTTTTGTATCCATCAAGGCATTTTCGATAACCTTGTTTCCCGCCGTTTTACTCACTATCTCGAGACCGTCGAGGATAGGTACCCCGCTGCTCATCATGGTGGAAAGGGTTCTGGAAAATTTTGCCACGGCAACCTTCTTCAGCAACATACCGAAGACGGGCGATTTCAATACAATGGTATCTATCTGGAGTCTACCCCGTTCAGTTTTGTGATATCTCTTAAAGGCAACAGAAACAATAATAACAACGACAATCATGTATAATATATTGTTCTGCACAAAGGCGCTCGCATTTACAAGAAATTGTGTCGGGCCGGGCAATGCCGATCCGAAGCCGGCGAACATATCCTCAAAGACAGGAACGACCTTATACAAGAGCAGAATCACAACGGCAATGGAAATTACAAGGACGCTGGCAGGATAGGTCATCGCTCCCTTTACCTTTGCCTTCAGCTTCATCGCCTTTTCCATGTATGCCGAAAGACGATTCAGGATTACATCGAGAATTCCCCCGGCCTCGCCTGCTGCGACGAGGTTCACAAAGAGCTCATCAAATACATCGGGATATTTTTTCAACGCATCCGAGAGAGAAATTCCCGACTCGATGTCCTCTTTAATCGTGACGATGATTTTTTTAAATGTCACATTCTCTTCCTCTGCGCTCAACAGTTCCAGACATTGAATAATGGGAAGTCCGGCATCGATCATTGTGGCGAACTGTCTCGCAAAGATGACAACATCCTTTTCTTTTACCTTCTGCTTAAAGAAAGGAATATTTTCAAGGAGATCTTTCGGCTTTTTTTTGATACTGACAGGCTTGATCCCCTGCCGGCGGAGTAGTGCCCTGACAGCTCCTTCATCAGGAGCCTCCATTTCGCCCTTTTTTGTCTCTTTCTTTCTTGTAAGCCCCTCCCATAAATACTCGGGCATGGCAAACCCTCCTCTTTTTATAAAGGATAGATCTTTGAAAAAATGAATTTTATAGTTTTGAGCACGCTGAACATTCTTGCGCGAAACCTATGGCTCCAAACGCGACTATTTGATTACGAGCGAATCAAGAAATATTCCGAGCATTGAAAAACCATACTTTCAATGCTCTCGATAATATAAACCTATGGCTTCATCTTCCGGCGGGCAATTTCACGAAGCATAATGCCCGCAGCGACGGACACATTGAGCGAATCAATCCTGCCTGCCATGGGTATTGTCACCAGAAAATCACACTTCTTTTTGACCAGTGGCCGTATACCCTTTTTTTCACTTCCCATTACGAGACAGACAGGCCCCTCATAATCGAATGAACTGAAATCGCTACCATATTTAGCGTCAGTTCCGTATATCCAAAATCCTTCTTTCTTCAAGTGGTCAATCGTTCTCGATATATTTACCACCCTGGCGATAGGAGTATGCAGGGCAGCCCCCGCCGATGCCTTAATGACGGCAGGCGTTACAGGGGCCGTACGATCTTCCGGGATAATTACACCCTTTACGCCGAAACAGTGGCCCGTCCTTATTAAGGAACCTAAATTCTGCGGATCCTCAATACAATCCAACATAAGGATCAGCCTCTCTTCAATGGATTCATCAGGATCGGAAAGGATATCCTCGATTGCGGTATAATGAAATTCCTTAAAAAGACAAATAACACCCTGATGATTCTTACTGTGCGCAAATTCATCCACGTATCCCCGATCCTTAAAAATAACGGGGATACCTCTTTGGGAGGTCATTCTCAGTATCTTTTGAATGTCCCCTCCCTTTCGTCCCCTGGTCAGGATGATTTTTTCTATATCATTTCCGCTGCCTTCAAGGGCTTCCGTTACGGGATGAATACCATAGATGGTTAGCATTATGCCCCTTCACCGGATCAAGATTGAGAGGGCTTTCTCATAGACAGACCCTCAATAATTTCTTCTCCTATCTTTTCTGCCACGGCTATAGGATCGGATGCCAGTCTGATGGGTCTTCCGACAACGATATAGTCGGCTCCCCGGCCAATTGCCCTTCTCGGGGTTTATACCCTCTTCTGATCATCGCCGGTGACTCTTTCATCCAGCCTGACGCCGGGGGTCACTATGATAAAGTCTTCGCCACACGCTTCCCTTATGGGAACCACATCATGTGCCGATGCCACCACTCCTGAAACGCCCGAGTCCCGGGCAATTTTTGCCAGATTTACAGCCAGTCTCCCGGCTGAATAGCTGAATCCCATTTCTTTCAGATTAGTGTCATCCAAACTGGTAAGAACGGTGACGGCAAGAATCTTTGGCATTGGAACATCCAGATCCTCCACCGTTTTTCTAACCGATTTAACCGTTGCGTCTATCATTTCCCTGCCGCCGAGGGCGTGGATATTAAACATGGAAACATCCAGTCTAATCGCCGCCTCTGCAGCCTGGGCAACGGTGTTAGGAATATCATGAAATTTGAGGTCGAGAAAAACCTTGCCGCCCCTTGCCCTGATTTCTGAAACTATAGGAGGTCCAAAGCGGGTAAAGGCCTCTTTCCCCACCTTAAACATGCCCACATGGTCTTTGAGAAGATCGACCCACGCCAATGCGCTCTGAAAATCCTCTCCTATATCGAGGGCAAAAATCAGCCTCTCTCTACCCGTTCTATTCGTCTGCTTTTTCATCCTCTATAAATTCCACATCTCTCTGTACCTCTTTTATATCCAAATGATCCGGAAAGAAGTGCTCGGGATGAGCGTATTTCACCTTACCTTCGGCAATCTCCCGCAGGGCGGTAACCACCTCTCTATTGTTCCTCTTTTCACTCAAAGGCTTAGAACCCTTCAATATCTGCTTTACCCTCCTAATGGTGAGCAAGGCCAGCGCGAACCGGTTCTGCCCCTCCTTCAAAGAATCTTCAATGGTAATCCTCGCCATAAATTGTATACCTCCAACTATTAAACAAAATTATCTAACCTGTCCTTCAATCGAACCCTCTTATTCTTTTCCGCAATATATACAGACCTCAAGATATCAACTGAATCGGTTACTCTATCATTAAAAATTATGTAATCATACCTTTTATTTTCTTTTACCTCTTCCATGGCTCTCCCAAGGCGCATTTCTAATGTTTCTCTCTTTTCAGATCCTCTTTTTCCCAACCTCTCTTTTAAAATAGTCATGGAAGGCGGAAGAATAAACACAAAAACTGCATCAGAATAACGGGCTCTTAAGTTTTTAGCCCCCCTGGTATCTACATCGAAGAGGATATCATACCCCTCCTCCAAAAGATCTCCGATACATACCTCAGATGTCCCGTAAAGGTAGCCATAATTTTTCTCCCATTCGATAAACTCACCATTCGCGATGCTCTCCTTAAATTCCTCATCTGAAATAAAATGGTAGTCTCTTCCATCCACTTCTCCATCACGAGGACTCCGGGTGGTACACGAAACTGAGAACCTTACACTGGAAGCTGCCTTTAAAAATTCCCTGCATATAGTGGTCTTGCCGGCTCCAGAAGGGGCGGAGACGACAAGAATAAGACCTTTTTCACTTTTCACAACACTTGTATTCTTCTTCAAATTCCTTTGATTCCTTCAGAGCTTTTTCAAATTCAATCTTGACAATCCTGCAAAAAGTCTTTTTCGAGTGGGTTCGAGCATTTTGGGAAAAAGATGATTGCTGTGGTTGGCGTTAAGAAAATCTAATTGTTTGAGTGCGTAAGCACGAGTTTTAGATTTTCAGCCGAACGCCGGAATCATCCCCGAAATGGTCTTCAAGTAAGAAAAACTGACTTTTTGCGAACACATCAATCTTACCTTATTCTATATTCTGCGCCTGTTCTCTCAATTTGGCAAGTTCATTTTTTATTTCTATTACGCTGCGCGATATTTCAAGATCACTACTCTTGGATCCTATGGTATTGATTTCCCTGTGCATCTCCTGGATCAAAAAGTCCAGCTTTCTCCCCACTGCTTCACCTTCCTCAATCATTTCCTTGAACTGACTCATGTGGCTTCCAAGGCGAACCAGTTCTTCATTAATGTCGCTCTTTGCCGCCATAACGGCACATTCCTGGGTCAGCCTTGCCTCATCTATCTCCAAGCCCTCGGTTAGCTCAACGATTCTTTCGGAAAGCCTTTTCTGATATTCTTCCGCTATCTGTGGCGCCATTGATTCAAGTATTTTGATCTCTTCTCCTATCACGTGGAGCCGTTCAATGAAATCTCCGTACAAGAGCTCACCCTCCCGCTCTTTCATCGCTATCAAAGAATCTGTAGCGTCATCGATTGCCCCTGCCAGTGTTTCCCAGGCCTTTTCCGTATCGATTTCGGCATC
>JAUVXT010000026.1 GCA_030603465.1 Deltaproteobacteria bacterium | reverse complement strand
CGACGGCGTCACCGTAAAGGTGCCCGCGGGTCTGGTCGCGGCCGTGCCTCTGGAACTGGCCGATTTAAAGATCCCCGGACTTCTGAAAGAAAAGATCACCGCGCTGATAAAGGGCCTACCCAAGGAATTCAGGCGAAGGCTGGTCCCCATCCCGGGGACCGTCGATGTGGTCATGAAAGAGATGGAGGGGGGCGGGGAATCCCTCCTTTCAGATATGGGAAGGTTTATCTACGAGCGGTGGGGTGTCGGTATCCCGGCCACCGCATGGCCGGCAGACGCTCTCCCCGATTATCTCAAGATGCGCTTTTCCGTCGTCGATGAGAAGGGGAGGGAGATAAGGTCCGGTCGCGAAATTGCGCAATTGCAGGGAAAGACCTCCGCCATGAAGGAATCATCGACACTTCGGAGATTGAAGGCGGAACATGAAAGAGAGGGGCTGACAACGTGGGATTTTGGTGATCTCCCCGAATCTGTCGATTTGAAAGGGAAAAAAGGCGTTACGTTTACGGTATGCCCGGCGCTCGAAGCGGGGGAAGGGGCGGTAAATATCAGACTGTTCAATGACCGGGAAGAGGCCCGCGACGCGCACCGCGATGGAATAAAGACGCTCTATGAAATCCATCTGAAAAAGGAAATAAAATTTCTGAAAAAGAGCCTTAAACTGACGGGAAAGACGGCGCCATGGGCCGCCTATTTCGGCGGGGCGAAAAAACTGGAGGCCGCCCTCTATGAAAGGACGGTCGGGGCGCTCTTTGACCGCGAGATACGGGAGGAGGAGGCATTTTTCAGACACATCGAAAAAATCAGGTCCGTAATCTATTCGACAGGGCAGGATATCGTCAGGGAAGTGGAACCGGCGCTTGCGGCCTATCATGAAACCAGATCGGCAATCACGAGACTGGAGGCGGCGAGCCGGTCCAGCAGAGCTCACCTCACATTCCTGGCCCGCATGAGAATGGAACTCGATCTTCTGATGCCGAAGAACTTTCTTGCCATCTATGACAGGGAGAGACTCGATCACCTTCCGAGATACTTAAAGGCTGTTGCGATTCGTGTAGAAAGAGGGATGGTTCACTTGGAAAAAGACCGGTCGAGAGAGGAACAGCTCAAGGAATTTTCCGATGGTCTGGCGAAACTGACCGATAATTTGCCCCCCTACTCATCGGAGGAAAAGAGAAAGGCCCTCGATGAATTGTCTTGGATGATAGAGGAATATAAGGTCTCCATTTTCGCCCAGGAATTGAAGACCGCCTTTCCGGTTTCACCGAAGCGATTGAGAAAAAAAATAAAAGAAATTGAGAGGATAGTCTGATTTTATATATTGACTTAAAGGGATCAAAATGATAGGGAATGTGACCTCTGAGAAGTTAAATGTAAGGGAAAAATTGTCAATACCATGCCTTTAAAAGGAACGAATAGAAATGCTTGATATACGATTTGTCAGAGAAAATATTGATTTTGTGCAGAAAAAGCTGGCCGAGCGTGGTCAGGATATTGACCTTGGCCGGTTTTCCCGACTGGATCAGGAAAGAAGAGATATACTGAAAGAGGTCGAGACGCTGAGGGGTGAGAGGAATACCGTTTCAAAAGAAGTCGGCCAGAGGAAAAAGCAAAAGGAAGACGCCTCCGATCTCATCTCTAAAATGGGGGCTGTCTCCGCGCGCATAAAGGAACTGGACGAATCACTGAAAGAGACGGAGGCGCTCTTTGATGAATTCCTGATGACCATTCCCAATGTCCCTCATGAATCGGTCGTCTCCGGGACGGATTCCGCCGATAATCCCGTTGTGAGAGAGTGGGGCGAAAAACCGGTCTTTACATTCGAGCCCAAACCCCACTGGGAAACGGGGGAGTTTTTAAAGGTGCTCGATTTCGCTGAAGGAGCGAAGATTGCCGGCGCCCGCTTTACACTGTACCGGGGGCTCGGGGCGAGACTGGAACGGGCGCTCATAAATTTCATGGTTGACCTCCATGCTGTGGAACACGGGTACACAGAGGTACTGCCACCCTTTATGGTCAACAGCGACAGCATGAGGGGAACGGGGCAGCTCCCCAAGTTTGAGGAAGATCTCTTCAAGATAGAGGGTACCGATTATTACCTCATACCGACGGCGGAAGTGCCGGTGACCAATATACACCGGGGAGAAATACTGGATGAAAAGGACCTGCCTGTATATTATGTCGCCTATACACCCTGTTTCAGGGCCGAGGCCGGTTCTTACGGAAAAGACACACGCGGACTGATACGGCAGCACCAGTTCAACAAGGTGGAAATGGTGAAGTTTTCAAGACCGGACACATCCTACGATGAGCTGGAAAAGCTGACGGCAAACGCGGAGGAAGTCTTGGAGAGACTGAATATCCATTTCCGGACCGTCGATCTCTGTACCGGTGATCTCGGTTTTTCTGCGGCAAAGACCTATGACATCGAGGTCTGGATGCCGGGACAGGATGCCTACAGGGAAATTTCATCATGCAGTAATTTTGAGGATTTCCAGGCCCGCCGCGCGGAGATACGGTTCCGTAGAGAAGAAAGTGGCAAGGTGGAATTTGTTCATACACTGAACGGATCGGGGCTCGCCGTGGGGCGCACTGTTGTGGCGATCCTGGAAAATTATCAGCAGGAAGACGGGAGCGTAATTATTCCCGAGGCCCTGATTCCATATATGAATGGTGTTGACAGAATTACACCGGCTGTGTAGTATTCAAGGTTGATTTATTTGAAATTGATATATCTATATTGCCGGAGGGATGGCCGAGAGGTCGAAGGCGGCGGTCTTGAAAACCGTTAACCGAAAGGTTCGCGGGTTCGAATCCTGCTCCCTCCGCCATAATATCGATAATAAAAAAGATGCGGAGAGATGGCTGAGCGGCTGAAAGCGATCGCCTGCTAAGCGATTGTACGCCCAAAAAGGTGTACCGGGGGTTCGAATCCCCCTCTCTCCGCCATATTAATACGCGCCCATAGCTCAGCTGGATAGAGCGTCGGACTACGAATCCGAAGGCCGAAGGTTCGAATCCTTCTGGGCGTACCATCTATTTCCAATTAAATCCTTGACTTTTAATGTAATATGCGTATTATCAGGGTGAAAGTTAGTATGTTATGTAAATAATAACCAGGGATCACAATCCGGAGCCTTAATCCCAATAACCGTAAAAGAAGAGGGATTTATGGACTGACTATAAAACATGCCCCGTTTTACACACAGTGACGGGGTATTTCATTTTCTGAATCAGACAGCCTCTCAGGGTTTCAGACAGAACATCACAACTCCCCATAGTGAACACACGCTTTATCAATCTCTCTATTACAGTTACTTACTATTCTATATTTAAAGTGTTTTCACGGGGTGTTATATATACCGCAAAATTTGCGGTGTTTGGGTTTTTATACAGAAAGTATATATGTTTGGGACGAATTAGAGGGGGAAACCTTGTCAGCAGCTAAAACTAGTACAATTGTTGGTAACGAAGGTGGATACTACGCCATAAAGGGTTTTCTTTACCAATTCGATAAGACACTTATTGAGGTAATTAGCAATCCCGAAGCAGAAATAGCATTCGAGAATTTGCAGGATATCGATTACGATAACTATGTACTGCAGGTCAAGCACAAAGAGACACAAAAATACGCGGCACATAAAATCCGTAAGCCGGTAGAAGGTCTCCTTGAATTATTCATGCAAGACCCAACAAAAAAGCTGTGCCTCTATTGTTATTTCACCAATACTGAGCCCAGAGAGTGGCATTTAACACTCGACGAACTTGATTCTATTCTCAGTACTCCAGTAAGAAACCAGTACAAACAGTCTCTTCGCATTCAATTCATACGCAGTTTCGTTATACGTTTTTCGGAAGATTACCAAAAGCAATTTGAAAAAACTATAAAACTTATAAGAAATTCATTCAGTCTCAGAGCCGATGAGGAAGCGGTCTTATACCATGCTATTTTTAGGTCGAAGTTGTTGGACCGGAGCGTTAAACCACAGCCTCAAAGACGTATACATTTCCAAGAGCTTGGAAATTTCCTTGAAGATGCTGAAGTTACCATCTTTCAATCTTCCTATTCGAAATACCTTACGACTGAGAAATATACAAAGCTGATTAAAAGAAGGTACTTTACGTTTTCCGCTCCAAATATCGAGAACTTTGAGAGACTGTTCCTAATTGATTGCGATCCAACATTCAGCAGGGTGGACATGGTTGAAATCGCGTCTCGACTCGCCCGAAAATACTTCCGAAAAGATAAATCGCCCCAGCCATTTCTTGCTATCCGCAATGCAGAAACAAACGTCATTCAGCAGGCAAAGCGAGACCTATTTGATAAGGGTGTACGTTTTTTCGATGGAACCTATTTTAATGGTGACCGCTTCCGCTTGGAGGATCTTGTAGCGAAAAACCTGAAAAATCCTGCATACAGTCTGAAGATATTTCCAGAAAGTGAATTGAGTCGCTTTGTCAAATCGATCAATTTGCAGGAAATATATCAATTCTTTGTAAGTTCACCCGTCGACCTCACAACCACTGGTCGACATATACGCTTGCAGCTACGCAGGACGGAAGAAGTGTTACGAATCATAGCCTGAGGAGAAAACCATGAATAATCAAAAAGATCCTATCAATGCTGTTGTGACGGGTGTATACCCAAACAAGGTCAATATAGAAGTAACTGACATCGAGAGCTTCAAAGTGGCAGGAGAGAAGCTGTCAGTAGGTGCATATCTGAGAATTTCTGATTCAGAAGACTGCGCAATCATCGCCGTAATACAGAGCTATAGTATCCAGAAGACTGAAGAAGACAAAGAACGGAAATACGTGATTGAGTGTACACCGATCGGTTTTCTGGACGCAGAAGGTAAATTTTCACGAGGTGGCAACAATATCGCTATACCTCCAGTCGGAGTCTCGCCAGCTTCTCATAAAGACATTCAGCTTATATACGCAAGAATTGAGGCAGCAAAATATTTCGACTTTTCCTTCCTTGTGCAGGATATCACTATTCGGGTTCCGCTTGATGGTGACCGTTTCTTCAATAAACATATTGCAGTCATTGGAGCAACAGGATGTGGTAAGTCATGCTCTCTGGCAACAGTCCTTCGCAAAGCTATCGAAGCTAAAGAACATGGTTTCGATGGATTGAACAACTCGCACATTATAATATTCGATCTTCATGGTGAATATCGCGAAGCTTTTCCTGAAGCAAATCACCTCGACATAAGCAACCTGCTCTTGCCTTACTGGCTGATGAACGGCGAGGAACTGGAAGAGCTACTAGTGGAATCTGGAGAGCACCAGGCCTATAATCAATCCAATCTGCTAAGGAGGATCGTCACGCGAAACAAACAGCTTCACAGTAAAAATCCAAAAGTGCTGTTTGACTCACCCGTGGTTTTCTCATTAAGCGAGGTACTCAACTGCATTATTAACCTAAGTAAAGAAACGCGAGAATATAAGAGACCATCTGTATTTGCGATTAAAGGTGATCCACAAGAGTTTCAATATGATGAAAAAAGATTTGACTATTATTTTACTAAGGAACACGAGTTCGAAGAGCCAAAAGCACAAAATATTAGTAAAGGTACTTACAATGACGGTACTCTGGAGAAGTTCATATCTAGAATCCGCTGGAAAGTGGATGATGAACGGCTTGATTTTTTGTTGGGTACAAATGCAGAGAAACTCAGCTTCGAAGATACAATTCGACAAATCCTGGGTTATCGCAAGGGGACTGAAGCCAACATCACAGTTGTTGATCTAAGTGGAATACCATTTGAAGTCCTAAGCATATCTGTATCGTTGATGTCACGCATATTGTTTGAATACGGATACTACTATAAACGAAAAGAGACTGATGGCTCACCCAAGACCCCTCTCTTGCTGGTTTACGAAGAAGCCCATAAATATGTACCAAAGTTACAAGGGGCAAGGTATGGTGCATCACGTTTTGCTATTGAAAGGATCGCTAAGGAGGGTCGGAAATATGGTGTGACCCTCGCCTTGGTAACCCAGAGACCTTCAGAGATATCAGAAACCATTTTTTCCCAATGCAATAACTTCATAGCAATGAGACTGACTAATCCAGATGATCAGAACTACGTAAAACGATTACTTCCGGACACTCTTGGCCCACTGACTGAAGTGTTACCTGCACTTGAATCTGGCCAGGCCATCCTAATTGGCGACGCAGTTGTAATGCCATCACTTGTATCCATAGATAGAACATACCCGGAACCTTCTTCTGCTGATGTAAAATACTTACAGGAATGGAAACGAAAATGGCACAATGTCGATTTCAAACCCATCATACAGGAATGGGAAAAATAGTGCTTGCATCGTCCCAACATACGGATGGAACAGATGTCTTCTCGTCGCTTCGTTCCTGCGAGGGCGCTGCTCATCCTTGTCGTTCGGCATAAATAGGAGGTCAAAATGGTAAAACTTGGAACTGTCACTTTTACTGGTGCTTCTGGATCGACGTATGAATTTAATTCCTATGCATTTGGAACAATTTTCAAAGAAAACTATGGCGCTGTTTATTTCATTACCAATCGCGATCAAAATGATGATGGTAGCTACTCTCATGAAAGAATTTATGTGGGGGAAACTGAAGATTTATCGACACGATTTGATGACCACCATAAACAAGACTGTTTTGATCAGAATAATGCTAATTGTATCTGCATTCATGGTGAGCAAAATGAAAAAATTCGACTTAATATAGAGCGCGATTTGATTGATAATTACAACCCACCGTGCAATGGATAGGTACGGAAACATATCACTGGAGAAAGAAAATGGAAGCACTCTGGACATGGGGAGGAACATTCTTCGGGCATCGCGATGATGTTGATTCCACCAGTATCGCGACGACCCCAGCAATGTATCCGGTGAAAACGGCTTTCTCGGCTGAATGTGGGCTTTTTTTATAGGGACACGCGAGGAGATCACAGATAAGAGTAGAATTCCTTTTTAGTAAGGCCGGACTGGTCAATCATACTTTTGAGAAGTGTATGCCCGTATTTTTCTGTTTTACTTTTCAGATGAGCTACAGTGACAATTCGGCGTTGACCATTAGTGTAACCTTCCCATTGGGTATGAGAGGCTTTTTGTTTTTTTGGTTTAAACTCCAGTTCTTTGAGAACATCCTCTACTTGTTCGCGGTCAAGCAGAGGATAAGTTTTTCCCATCAACAATTATGAGCTAAATGAAATGGAAGAATTTCTTTAAAGGTGATAATTTTACCGCGAATTTGCTTTACAACACAAACAAGCCTAATAAAATAGTAGATGAGCCAATCCTGTATTGGAGCACGTCTTGAGAGAAGCCTGGGAATAGAATCCTTGTCTTCGGTATCGAGTACGGTAGCAATATAGGATTCAATTACTTCGTTCATCTTTGCCTTAAGTTCGTTGATAGATCCCGCCTCAACAGCAAGGTTTAGTTCCAGACAGACACCAACCCAGTTACTTCCGTTTCTTCGGTAGCCGTAACACCTTAAAATTAATTTATCTTGAATTGATCGTAACATAATTCCCGCCCCCCTTTTCTCACTCCATAAGGAATCATGTGATTTATTATAAAGGTATTAATTATCCTGGTAGTTCTGTGAAAGTTATATACTTAAATCGGCTGTGTCAAGGATTTTCTTTACTTTTTTTCTAAACTCCCATGGTGGAATTATTTTATGAATTTCACGTATTTAATCTCTTTTCGGGTCTAATTTCCCGCAGCTTGCTGCGGGGCAGTTCATTTTGAAAATCTCCGAGTTAATAGCGTTAATAGGGGCAACAGCGCCTATTTTTCTTGTATTTTTATAGCTGCTGATATGTTCAGATCTTGAGGATCTGTTGTTCAAATTCTTCTTCGCCGAGAATTCTGGGAGAAGGGGAGAAAAAGATGAAGGATCTTTCTGTGCGGCTTTTTCACGGAACCCGTTGCATCAAACAATGACATGATTCACAGTGAATGTGTGAAATATGTCACAGGTGTGATAAGCGGGTGGCATGCATGCCACCCGCCATGGTGTTTTTCGCAGAATAGTGTTTGTATGCGCGATGCCGGTGAACCCGTATTATAAAGATCGGGGTCGTGGCACTACAGGCTGGTCACATCCTTGAGTATCTCGATTTTTCCCTCTTTGATCATGGATTCCCTGGTCTCTTCCAGCCATGAACTGAAGTATTTTTGTTCCTTCAGTCTCAGAAGAAAAATCTTTAGGTCTTTCTTTTTCTCTTCCCAGTCCTTCGCGTCCGGTTTTCCGCGTTCCTTAAATCCCAGTATCACGTAGTTTCCGTCAACATAATAGACGTCACCGGGATAGGGTTTCTTTTTGGAAATTTCATAGAGCGCTTCACTCACTTCCTGCGAATAACCGATTTCCTGTATGTTAGACCCGGCCAGTATCATCCCCGTTTCAGCGAGATTAAGGCCCTCTTTTTTGGCCACCTTCTGGATGTCCTGTCCCGTCTTCAGGCGGTCGAGTATGTCCAACGCCCTCTTTTTGCATAACTTTCTGGCCTCCGCATCAAGGTAGGCTTCCCTTATTTCACTTCCGGCATCCTTAAGACCCGGTATGTAGGAGGGTTTTATCGAAACCTCACCAAATATGTAATGTTTCTGGTTATCGGACAGAACAGGGGTGATCTCTTTTTCTTTCAGATCGATGACCTCTTTAATCAGGTCTCTGACTCCCGCGATTTCTTCGGGAGGGTTACCTGCGGGGAAGAATGCGGTGGTCTTTACCTCGAGTTTGTTTTCTCTGGCATATTCTGCCAGGTTTTCTTCCTGGTAAATGATATCATGAGCCTTTTCAGCCGCATCCAGGGCTATCCCCATCCCCTCTGTCAGTTTTAAGCTTGACATGATTTCTTCCTTGACTTCAGACAGGGGGCGAACTTCATCTGCATCCTTATTGTCTTTGTTATCCTTTTTGAATCTGTCTTTATAATAATTATAGTATTCCTCGATCAGTTCATCAGATACTTCTTCTGAGCCCGCGAAATCCTTTCCCGGGAAGGGGATATATTTAACCCGCAATTTTTGGGGTACCCTGAAATCTTCTTCGTGCTCTTTCAGGTATTTCTCCAGATCCTTTTCTGAGGGTTTTATGCCTGCCCGGAAGTCTTTCGCGGCTATTTTAATGTAATTTGCGTTTATCTTTTCATATTGGATCCTGTAGATATCGTGTGCCTCTTTTTCGGAAACCTTCACGGATTCTTTGATCAGTCTCTCCAGTTTACCGATCTTCAGCATCCTTTTTTGAGAAGCCTCAAAGTCTTCGGGGGCTAACCTGTTCTGGCGAAGTACCCGCTCATAAAGGGTTTTGTTGAATTTGCCATCTATCTGGAAGGCGGGGAATGAAAAGATGGCGATCTTGAATTCTTCATCACTGACATCGAGCTTGAATTCGTCGGCCTTGCGGAGAAGGATCAACTGGTTCATGAGGTTATCGAAGGCCATCTTTCTGGGATTCAGCTTCTTTAATATATCATCGGTTAGGTTATCCCCGTAGCGTTGTCTGTATGAGTCTGTAATATTTTGATATTCTTTTGAATATTCGGCATATGTAAGGCGCACGCCGTCAATTACGGCGATAGTTTCGGTCTGTTCTCTACCCCTCATTGCTCCGAAATAGAACACAAAGACAATAATGATAATACCCAGTATTACCTTCATCAACCAGCTTTTGGCATGTTTCCGCATTAATTGCAGCATCTTATACGCTTTTACCCTCCAATCATCACAGGTGAAGTTTCTAGAGGTGCATTAGTAGTATAGTCCCCGGTAAAATGCAATAATTTTTTAAATGAGACGGTGGGTGGCAGGATCGCAATCGACGGTAATTATCGTGACATCGGATTACTTAAATTATTTAATTGATTAGGAGATTGAAATGGGATATATCGGGGTGAAGTCTCTATGTAAAGGAGGATACTGTATTGCTGTTCGATTATATTTTGGGAAAGATTTCCAATGATCTTGCCATCGATCTGGGAACGGCGAATACCCTTGTATGTGTGAAGGGGAAGGGTGTTGTTTTAAGCGAACCTTCTGTTGTCGCCGTACATCGTGATTTAAGGGGGACCAAAAAGGTTCTTGCTATTGGATCTGATGCCAAGAGGATGTTGGGAAAGACTCCGGGGAATATAGTGGCTATAAGACCGATGAGGGATGGTGTAATAGCCGATTTTGAAATCACAGAGGCGATGCTCAGACATTTTATACTGCGGATACATAACAGAAAGGCGTTGGTGCGTCCGAGGATTATTATATCCATACCTTCAGGTATTACGCCGGTTGAGAGGAGAGCGGTAAAGGAAACGGCCGAGGCGGCAGGCGCCAGGGAGGTTTATCTTATAGAGGAACCCATGGCGGCGGCAATAGGGGCGGGACTGCCGATAACGGAACCGGTAAGTTCTATGGTTGTTGACATCGGAGGAGGGACTACGGAGGTCGCGGTAATTTCACTTGCCGGCATTGTTTATGCCAAGTCGGTGCGGGTTGCCGGGGATAAACTGGACGAGGCAATTGTTCAGTTTATGAAAAGAAAGTATAGCCTTCTCATAGGTGAAAGGTCGGCAGAAATAATAAAGACCACGATCGGGTGCGCGTATCCGGAGAATGAGTTGAGAACGGTTGATGTTAAGGGCAGGGATATAATCTCAGGTATACCCAAGATTGTTGAAATCAATTCCGAGGAAGTGAGGGAGGCAATGGTTGAGCCGATAAGCGTTATTGTCGAGACCATCAGGGTTGCCCTGGAAAATGCTCCGCCTGAACTGGCCGGCGATATTGTTGACAGAGGTATCGTGTTAACCGGAGGCGGAGCCCTTTTGAGAAATATAGACGTACTTTTGAGAGAAGAGACAGGCCTTCCTATAACAATAGCAGATGATCCTCTTTCGACGGTAGCCAGGGGTGCAGGTATGGCCTTGGATGAGTTGGATCTTCTAAAAGAAGTAACCATCCAATTGTAGATACAGCCGTAGAGCAATAAGCCTCCAGAATGTTGTAAGTCGATCAGCAGGGTTGGAGAAAAATTCAAACACAAAAGTTTCAGATATTGAAAAGTAAGGCATATCTGCACGCATGCTGTTATGATAAGGTGTGCTGAGAGGTCCTGTAGATGCGTTTTGTAAGGAATATTTTTCGACTATTATTGATAAATGGCTTTATCGGGTGAGAGATGTCGTTTTATAAGGGTCGCTGGAAACTTGTCTTCATAATTGTTCTTTTATTAATTTCAGTGGTTATGCTTTCAATCTCGATTTTCAATCCCGTGCAGGAAACAAGCCTTTCCAGGAAGGTGGCGCTGGAGAGTATCGCTCCTCTGGAGGGTGTGGTCAATAAAACTTCCGCGCGGATTGCCGGGGTATGGAAAAGATACATTTTTTTGGTAAACCTGGGTGATAAGAACAGGGAACTGGTAACGGAAAATGCCGCTTTATCTAAAAAGATAAACGAATACCGGGAAATATATCTGGAATATTGGCGGTTAAGAAAGCTTGTGGGGTTGAAAGAAAAAACAGATTATCCCACAGTTGCCGCCGGGGTTGTGGCGAGAAAGCAATCACCCGTATTTGAGACGATACTGATAGATAAAGGGAGTGCCGATGGAATAAGGGTCGGTCTGCCCGTTCTGGCTGCTGAGGGTATTTTAGGGAAGATTATAGAGGCATCCTGGCATGTGTCCAAGGTCCTCCTCCTGGTAGATTATAACAGCAATATTGATACCCTGATTCAGAGGAGCAGGGCGCGCGGTATTTTACAGGGTCTCGGTGATAAAGGATGCAATCTGAAGTATGTTCGGCGGACCGAGGATGTGAATGTAGGAGATGTGGTGGTGACTTCCGGTTTGGCCGGCGTTTTCCCCAAAGGTTTGGTCCTCGGCACCGTCTATAGTGTAGAGAAGAAGGAGACAGGTCTGTTTCAGGAGATCCGGGTTTCTCCGGCAGTGGATGTGACAAGGCTGGAAGATGTCCTGGTAGTATTAAAGGATAAAGGGAGCCAGGGATAATGTATTTTCTCTTACTGTGCCTCTTTTCATTATTAATACTCATATTGCAGGTGACCCTTTTTGATCTTCTCTTTCTCGGGAAAATATCACTTGAACTATCTCTGCTCCTGGTCATTTACGCGGGCTTTCATCTGAACATAACAAGGGGTGGAGCTTTAGCTCTTATCGTAGGCTTTTTTTACGATTCAATGGCAAGCATAATTCCCGGCATTTTTGTTTTTATTTACATCCTGGTATTTTTTATTGCGAAAGTCATGTCCGATAAGGTTCGCGCAGAGGACACTGTCTTTATAATGGGCTTCACCTTTATGTGCGCGTTATTGGAGGGGGGGATAATATTTTTTATTTATAAGGCGCTGTTGGACATTAATTTGTCCTACATGTTATTTATAAACGTTTTTCTTCCCCAGGCCTTGATTGTCAGCGTTATCAGTCCCGTTTTCTTTCCTTTGTTTCATCGAGTTGAGGTTTTGTTAAGTGCTAGAGAGCCGAGATAGATTAAACAGACATGACCCCGGCATATACAGGAGAAGGTTAGATGTATTGGTATGGCTGGTCTTGCTCGCATTTTTTTTTCTCATTGCCAGACTCTGGTATCTCCAGGTAATAAGTGGCGAAAGTTTAAGGCGAAGATCTGAAAACAACAGGATCCGGGTTCAGGAAATAAAGCCTTTGAGGGGATTGATACTCGATGCAGGGGGCCGTATCCTGGTCGATAATCAACCCTCTTTTGATGTTTCAATTATCCCTGAAGCCACAAAAGACATAAAAGCGGTTCTGGAAAAACTGGTAGAATTGAGCGATCAAAGTGATGCCGGATATTATCAAAATATACCCTTTATAGAAACCAACAGGCCCTTTGTGCCGATCACGCTGGAACGGAATATAGGGAGAAATAAGCTGGCTGTAGTTGAGACCAATTCTTTGAATTTACCGGGAGTCATTATTGATATCGTCCCCGTGAGAAAGTATATTTATGGGGCAACGATGGCGCATATCCTCGGTTATGTCGGCGAAATCAGTAATTCCGAGCTGGGAAAGAATTCCTATAGTGAATATAAATCTGGCGATATAGTGGGTAAATACGGTATCGAGAGGTGCCTGGATGAGTATCTGCGTGGTGAAAGTGGCGGAGAGCAGGTTGAGGTAAATGTCGACGGCAGGAGGTTGAAGAGTCTGGGAAAAGTTGAATCTGTCCCCGGCTATAATGTTGTGCTCACTATTGATGCCGGCCTTCAGAAAGTTTCACATGATGCCTTTTCCGGTCAAGAAGGTATAGCAATAGCTATGGATCCCCGGGATGGCTCAATCCTGGCTATGGTAAGTAAACCATCCTTTGATCCAAATTTGTTCAACCGGGGAATTTCCGTGGATAATTGGAACAGACTTTCGTCTGATCCCATGTCTCCCATGCAGAACAGGACAATTTCGGGACAATATCCGCCAGGTTCCACCTATAAATTGATTGTGGCCGCCGCTGCTCTTCAAGAGGGGCTCATAACAACGGACAAAAAATTTTCCTGCGATGGTAAATACAGGATGGGAAACCGCGTCTTCAGATGCTGGCGAAAAAAGGGTCACGGCGCTGTTGATCTGCATCGGGCTATCGTGGAATCTTGTGATGTCTATTTTTACAATCTGGGAGAGCTTTTAGGGGTTGATAAGCTGGCGGAGTATGCGCGGGAATTCGGTTTGGGTTCGAAGGCAGGCGTAATCCTTCCCGGTGAAAAGGGAGGATTGGTCCCCACCAAGGAGTGGAAGCTGCGAAGAATGAAGGAACCCTGGCAAAAGGGAGAAACCACTTCTCTGGCTATTGGCCAGGGGTTTGTCCTTGTAACGCCGCTCCAATTACTGAATGCCTATTGTGCTGTAGCCAATGGCGGCAGCCTCTACAAACCGAGAATCGTAAAGGAAATTGTAACGGCAAAGGGAGAGGTGATCAAGGAATTTCCCCCCGAGAAAAAAGCTGCCCTTGCCCTTAGCAAGGAAAATATTGATATATTGAGATACGGACTGTGGGGGGTCGTAAATGAGGATCGAGGCACCGGAAGGGCTTTAAGGAGAAAGGAAAGGGATGTAAGCGGAAAGACCGGCACAGCGCAGGTTATAAGAATGCCCGATGATGATGAGGATGTTGATAAGGAAGAAATTCCCTATAAATTCAGAGATCACGCATTATTTGTCTGTTTTGCCCCATATGACAATCCTGAGATAGCTGTGGCGGTGATTGTGGAACATGGCGGGCATGGTGGATCCGCGGCAGCCCCCGTTGCCCGCAAGATTATCGATTGGTACTTCCGGTACAAAGGAGGAGAAAGAGAGTTCGATGGTGCTGTAGGATGAAGATTGATCGAAGATTATTTGTCAATTTTGATTGGGTTCTCCCGTCCCTGGTGTTATTGATATGCTGTGCCGGGCTTTTGAATCTGTACAGTATCGGCTATAATTTACCCGATGCTAATGGCGCTCCTTCTTATGTCAGACAGGGTTATTGGATTTTGATAGGCTTTATGATGATGATAATAGTCCTGGCTGTGGACTACCATTTCATCGTGAGGTATGCCTATGTACTCCATGCCGCTTCAGTATTGCTCCTTCTTTTTGTTTTCTTGCACGGGAAAGCTGTTCAGGGTTCGCAAAGGTGGTTGATACTGTGGGGTTTTTCTTTTCAGCCGTCAGAATTGATTAAGTTAACGATTATAATTGCGCTGGCGAGGTATTTTAGCGATAGCAATCTTGATGAGGAATTGGGCCTGAAGAATATTATAGGTCCTTGCTTTATCGTTCTTGTTCCATGTCTGTTGATATTGCAACAACCCGATCTTGGCACCACGCTTTTTCTGGGGATACTCTTTTTTTCGATTGTTATACTTTTTAAGATCAGGAGAAAATTGATAAAATTCTTTGCCGTTTCCGGTATCATCCTGATCCCTCTGTGCTGGTTTTTCCTGAAAGACTATCAAAGGAAGAGGATACTGACCTTCCTGAATCCGGAGCTGGACCCTCTCGGTTCCGGATATCATATAATCCAGTCTATGATTGCCATAGGGTCGGGCGGTGTCCTGGGAAAGGGTTACCTGAAGGGTACCCAGACTCAGTTAAAATTTTTGCCGGAACAACAGACAGACTTTGTTTTCTCGGTCTTTGCCGAGGAATGGGGGTTTTTAGGAGTATCAATCCTGATAATTTTGTTCATTGCCCTGATATTGTGGGGATTTAAAATTGTCCGACATTCAAAAGACATGTCCGGAATGTTGATAGCTTATGGTGTAACAGCTTATGTCTTCTGGGGGATATTTATAAATATCGGAATGGTGCTCGGTATCCTGCCTGTTGTGGGGATCCCACTTCCTTTTCTGAGCTACGGGGGGTCTTCGATGGTTGTCTTGATGATGGGTGTAGGTTTGTTAATGAATGTCAGCATGAGAAGGTTTGTGCTGCAACCATAAGATGATGAAGAATTATGAGGAGGCTATAAGATATGAGCAAGAAGAGCGAGGATGTTAAGGCGTTTTTAGGAAAGGGAGTGGCATTCAATGGAAAGTTGATTTTGAATGGGTCCGTAAGGATAGATGGCGAGTTTAAGGGCGAGATACTGGGGGATGGCACATTGATAGTCGGAGAGGATGCGGTTGTAGATGCAGACATCGCCATTGATAGTATATTTATTTTCGGTGTGGTACGCGGCAACCTTGAAATAAGGGATACAGCGGAGATAGGTTCCACCGGCAAGTTTTCCGGCAATTTGAAGACCTCGGCTTTCATCGTCCAGGAGGGGGCTTCGATTGAAGGGGATTGCAGAATGGGGTCCGAACAGGTAAAAATTGAGATAAAGGATAAAGAAAGCTAAATTATGTGAACGGCCTGTTTCCCTGCTTGACATACTCTACTTTTATGTTAAATAGTGACTGGCGGTTATATTTACCACCAAAAAACTCTTGACAATGTCTGAGAGTTATGATTTACATAACCCGATTTGCAAATATCTTCAGATGATGATCTGATCCGAAAAACAGGCTGGGCTGTGTGCGCTTGGATATCGTAATCGCTTATATAAACTTAACCGGGTGATTTTTATCCACACCCGGTTTTTTTTGGTATTCATTGAAGGGGGGAAAGAACGATGGTGGAAGTAAATTCCACACTAGCAATCCAGATGATCAATTTCTTTCTTTTGATCTTTCTACTTAATATCCTTCTA